>RFHZ01000040.1 GCA_003696125.1 Nitrospinota bacterium | reverse complement strand
GACCTACGCCGATGGTGATGCTGGCATCGGCAACATTAAAGGCTGGCCAGTGGTAGGTGTTCTGCCAGTGCAAATCGAGGAAATCGATGACCTCATGTCGCCAGAGCCGATCGATCAGGTTCCCTATAGCCCCTGCCAGGATAAGGGAGAAGCCGACCTGGGAGAGGTAGTCCCGGGCAGGGATGGTCCGGTAGAAGAGGAGGATACCGACAACCGCCCCCAGGGAAATGACCAGGAAGACGGGACGAATGACCTCTTTTTTCACCCCGGCCAGGAAGCCGAAGGCTGCCCCGGGGTTGCGGACATAGGTGATGTTGAAGAAATCCTTGATCACCATCAGGGACTGGCCAGGCCGCATGACCTGGTCGATGTACACCTTGCTCCCCTGGTCAAAAAGCAGCACACTGGCCGTGACCAGAATGAGCAGCAGATACTTGCGGGGCAGCCGTAAGCGCATCCTTCCCCTCTTCTTCCTTCAGGTTATGCGGGAAACACAGCGATCGCAGAGGGTCGGGTGACGCGGGTCGTCCCCCACCGTCTCCGAATAGATCCAACACCGTTCACACTTCTCTCCCCGTGCCCGTTCGACCAGGACATGGAGTTGGGGGATTTCGCTGCTGGCGTATGCCTCGGCCGGAATGGTGGCCTCCTGCGACTGCAACTCCACCTGGGAGACGATGAAGAGCGTGCGCAGATCCGGTGCATACGGGGCCAGAAAGTCTGCCAGGTCTGGCGAGAGGTAGAGCGTGACCCGGGCTTCCAGCGCATTCCCGATCAGCTTGCGGTTTCGTGCCATCTCCAGTGCCTTGAGCACTTCGCGTCGCACCGCCAGCAACCGCTCCCAGCGGCTGGCCAGGGCCTCATCGATGTACGCTTCCTGCACGTCTGGAAAGCGGGAGAGATGCACGCTCGGCTCGGTAACGCTGCCAGCCGGCAGGTACTTCCAGATCTCTTCGGCGGTAAAGGAGAGGACCGGCGCCATCAGCTTGACCAGGGCCAGGAGGATCTCGAAGAGTACCGTCTGCGTTGCCCGACGCTCTTTCGACTCTGCCCGGGAGGTATAGAGGTTATCCTTTTGGATATCGAGATAAAAGGAGCTGAGATCGACCGTGCAGAAGTTGTGGACCCGGTGATAGAAGAGATGGTACTCATAGGTGTCGTACGCCTTGCGTACCTGCTGGATCAACTGCTGCAGGCGATGCAGCATCAGCCGCTCGAGTTCCGGGAGCTCCTGATAAGGGACCCGATCTCTTTGGGGATCAAAGTCAGACAGGTTGCCGAGCAGGAAGCGGCAGGTATTGCGGATACGGCGATAGGCATCCACCAGTTGGCGCAGGATCTCGTCCGAGACCCGGATATCCTCACGGAAGTTCTCCGAAGAGACCCAGAGGCGCAGGATCTCTGCCCCGTATTTCTGGATCACCTCTTCCGGGGAGATGACATTGCCGAGCGATTTGGCCATCTTTCTCCCCTCGCCGTCTACCACATAGCCATGCGTCAACACCGTGCGGTAAGGGGCTTCTCCTCGGGTACCGACCGCGGTGAGCAGGGAGCTGTGAAACCAGCCCCGGTGTTGATCACTCCCCTCCAGGTACATGTCCGAGGGCCAGCGCAGATCTGGACGTCTCTCCAGAACCGCGGCATGGGTTACCCCGGAGTCGAACCAGACATCGAGGATATCCTCTTCCTTACGGAAGGATTTCCCCTCGCAGTGTGGGCAGGAGAAGCCGGGGGGAAGGAGGTCTTGCGCTTCCCGGGCAAACCAGATATCGGCCCCATGTTCCTCCATCAGATCGGCAACGTAGTTGGCCAGCTCGGCCGAGGCGATCAACTCACCGCACTCCTGGCAGTAGAAGACGGTGATGGGGACTCCCCAGGCGCGCTGGCGCGAGATACACCAGTCGGGCCGGTGTTCGATCATCTGGTAGATCCGCTCCTCTCCCCAGGGGGGGATCCACTCGACTTCCCGGATCTTCTGTAAGGCCTTCTTGCGGAGGTCATTCTTCTCCATGGAGATGAACCACTGCTCTGTGGCCCGGAAGATCACCGGGTTTTTGCAGCGCCAGCAGTGAGGATAGGCGTGCTCAATCTCCTCCTCCTTGACCAGCATCCCCCGTTCGCGCAGCAGGGCATTGATGTCCGCATTGGCATCCCAGACCTTCTTGCCGGCAAAGTAGGGGGTATCAGGGAGGAAATCCCCTTCCTCACCTACCGGATTATACACTTCGAGTCCGTATTTGATCCCGATCTCAAAGTCTTCCTGGCCGTGTCCCGGGGCGGTATGCACGCAGCCGGTTCCCTGATCGAGGGTCACATGGTCTCCCAGGATGAGGAGAGAATCCCTTTCCAGGAAGGGATGACGGCATTTCAACCCCTCTAGAGCCGTGCCGGGAAAGGAGCTGAGGACCGTGTACTCCTGGATCTCACACTTGCGCATCACCTCATCGACCAGGTCCTTGACCAGGATGAAGACTTCACCCTGGGCTTCCACCGCCACGTACTCGAACTCGGGATGGAGACAGATGGCCAGGTTGGCCGGAAGGGTCCACGGGGTTGTCGTCCAGATAAGCACCGAAGCTGGCTTGCCCTGCAGGACAGGATACCTGGTGTAGAACTCGTCCTGCACCGGAAACTTCACATAGATGGAGGGAGAGCGGTGCTCCTCGTACTCCACCTCGGCTTCGGCCAGGGCCGTCTTACACGAGGTACACCAGTGTACCGGTTTGAGTCCCTTGTACAGGCTGCCGTTGGCGATAAACTTGGCCAGCTCCCGCACAATATCCGCCTCGAACCGGTAGTCCATGGTCAGGTAGGGATGATCCCAGTCTCCCAGCACTCCCAGGCGCTTGAACTCTTCCCGCTGGATGTTGATGAAACGATTGGCGAATTCCCGGCAGCGTTGCCGGATCTCGACTTTGCTCATGGTGAGCTTCTGGGGTCCCAACTCCCGGTCCACCTGGTGCTCGATAGGGAGACCGTGACAATCCCAGCCCGGGACATAGACCGCGTTGAAGCCCTCCATGGTTTTTACCTTGTTGACAAAGTCTTTGAGGATCTTGTTGAGGGCGGTACCCAGATGAATATGGCCATTGGCATAGGGCGGACCATCGTGCAGGATGTAAAGGGGACGATCGGCGAACCGCTGGCGCATCATCTGATAGAGGTTCTCCTTCTCCCACTCCGCTAAAATGGCCGGCTCCAACTGGAGAAGGTTGGCCTTCATGGGAAATGCGGTTTTGGGCAGATTCAACGTCTCTTTATAATCGACCATAGACCCTTCCTCTCCTCATGTTTCACCGTTTAGGCAATCTGCATGGCCTCTCGTACTTCGTCCATCGTTTCCCGGGCAACTCGACGGGCTCTCTTGCTCCCCTCCTCCAGGATCTCTCGGACCTGGTCTGGCCGGTGCACATAGTACTCCCGTCGCTCCATGAATCCTTGCATCTCTTTTAGCAGGTTCTGGCTCAGGATCTGTTTGCACTCGACACACCCGATCTCGGCACTCCGGCACTCCTGGTTGATGCGATCGATTTCGGCGACCGCAGAGTAGATCTTGTGAAAGGCGAAGACCGGGCAGACTTCCGGATCTCCCGGATCATGCCGCCGGGCGCGTTGGGGATCGGTCACCATGGTCCGGATCTTTTCCCGGATCGCCTCGGGAGGATCGGAGAGGTAGATGGCGTTATCGTAGCTCTTGCTCATCTTTCGCCCGTCTGTTCCCGGCACCTTGGGGATTTCGGTCAGCAGTGCAGCCGGCTCGGGAAAGACCTCTTTCCCGTAGAGATAGTGAAAACGGCGCACGATTTCCCGACTCAGCTCGACATGGGGGACCTGGTCGACCCCTACCGGTACATAATGCGCTTTATAGATGATGATATCGGCGGTCTGCAACAGCGGATAGCCCAGGAACCCGTAGGTGGAAAGATCCTTTTCTTTCAGCTCCTGCTGCTGTTCCTTATAGGTGGGCACCCGTTCCAGCCAGGCCAGAGGCGTAATCATGGAGAGGAGGAGGTGGAGTTCTGCGTGCTCCGGTACCCGGGACTGGATGAAGAGGGTGCACCGTTCCGGATCGAGACCGGCAGCCAGCCAATCGGTACCGATGTCGAGTATATAGCTTTTGAGCGGACCGGTATCCGCATATTCGGACGTCAGGGCATGCCAGTCGGCGAGAAAGTAGAAGCACTCGTACCGTTCCTGCAGGGAGAGCCAGTTCTTCAAGGCTCCTAGATAATTGCCCAGATGCAGTTTCCCGGTCGGTCTCATTCCGCTCAATACCCGTGCTTTCTCCATCATTTTCCCCTTTTTTTCCATGATGGTCCCTATGTTCTCGGTTAGATTCCCAACAGTAACGTGGTCAGCCCATCGATCACCGGCACGATTCCATGACTGAACACCCGAAAAGGATCAAAGAAGATGACGATCATCAGGAGAACCATCCCCACCGGTTCTACACTACTCACCAGGCGTGCCTGCCGATGCGGGAGGATCCCGACCAGGATTCTCCCTCCATCGGCTGGTGGGATCGGGATCAGGTTGATGATGGCCAGGAGGACGTTGAGGCGAACACTGATGAAGGCCATCTGGGAGAGGGGACGAAAGAAGAACTCGTTCCAGAATGGTCCCTGATAGAGGGAGAGGAGTCCCTGGAGCAGGAGGGCACTGAGCAGGGCCAGCAGGAGGTTCGTTGCCGGTCCGGCCCCGGCCACCCAGATCATGTCCCGCTTCGGGTCCTGCAGGTTACGGAAGTTCACCGGTACCGGCTTGGCATACCCGAAGAGGATCCCTGCTTGAGAAAAGAGGAGCAACAGGGGCAGGATAACCGTCCCGAACAGATCGACGTGGACCAGGGGGTTGAGAGAGAGTCGTCCCATCAGCCTGGCCGTGGGATCCCCTCGCCTGTCCGCCACCCAGCCGTGGGCCACCTCATGCAGGGTGACGGCCAAAATCAGTGGGATGGCCATGATCGAAATCCGTTGTACCAAAAAAGGGAAGTCCATCACGTTCCTTCCTCTTCTCCTTCCCGGGGCTGCTCTGCCAGATAATGGGTGCGGACAAAGGCCAACTCCTCCTCGGCCGTGTGCACCTTCCCATCCAGTTTGGCCTCTCGCAGGTGGGCTAAGATTTTCCCAAAGAGCGGTCCGGGCTGGAGACCGAGCTGGATCAACTCCTTTCCCGTGGTTGCGATCTGCACCCGGCGCAGTTGCGTGAGATAGAGGGAGATGTGACGCTTGGCGCACTCCTTGTCCAGCTTGGCCATCAGGTAGAGGATCGACTCTAAACTCAGCGGACGCAACAGCCGGTCCACAGCACTGGGGGGGAGGGACTCCTGCTGAGCAAAGTGCCACCAGATCCTCTCGATCCGTCGTCGCTCTTCCACCACATCGCGGGCAAACGGTTCGGCCGGTCTGAGGTGGTGGAGCAGGGCCTGTAGATGCTCGTCATTCATGTCGCTGACCAGGGCCAGGAAATAGACCTTCCAGGCATCGATCTTTTCGTCCAGGAAGGAGAGCTCGTACCAGGCCAGGGTCTGTTCTACCTTTTTAAAGAGCCGCTCTTTCTCCTCGTTCCACTGGAGGGCAGGATGAAGCACCGAGAGCAGGGTAAATTCAGCCATCCGCTTCAAGGGGCGGATCGGCTCTCTTTCCTGCAGGATGAGCTTCAGTTCCTGCCAGAGACGCTTCCCGGAGAGGCGAGCACAGAGCCCCTTCTCGATGGCACTCTTCATCAGGGAGAGGGTATGCTTTCCGATGGTGAAATTGAAACGCTGCTCAAAGCGAATGGCGCGGAAGATCCGGGTAGGATCCTCCACAAAGCTGAGGTTATGCAAGACACGGATGATCCGCTCCTTGATGTCTCGTCGTCCCCCAAAGAAGTCGATCAGATGGAACTTGTTCGGCCCGCTCAGCTTGATGGCCAGGGCATTGATGGTGAAGTCTCGCCGGTAGAGATCCTGCTTGATCGACCCGACTTCCACCTCGGGGAGGGCAGCAGGATGCGGATAATATTCCCGCCGGGCCGTGGCGATATCTACCCGGGTGCCGTCCGGGAGGAGGAGAACCGCGGTACCAAAGCGGGAAGGACCCCGCACCTTCCCCTTGAGCCTCTTGGCGGCCAGGCGGGCAAAGGCAAAGGCATCCCCTTCGATCACCAGATCGAGGTCGAAATTCTCCACGCGCAGGAGCAGGTCACGCACAAATCCTCCAACCACATAGAGCGAAACTCCCTGCCGATCGGCCAACTCCGCCATCATCTCTAACAAGGTGCAGTACTGCTCTGGCAACCGCTCCCTGATCAGGCTGTGCAGGTTTTTCTGAGGGGCGAGAGGGAGGGTGAAGAGCTCTTCTTCCGGGAAGCGCTCCTTTTTGCGCATGTCCTCACGCAGGAAAGCCAGGAAATCCCCTCGGGTCACCGCCCCTACCAGGACCCTGCCGGGCATCTCTACTACCGGTAAGAACTTCTGTCGTTGCTCCAGAATATAGTTTTCCAGCACAGGATAGGGAGTATCCGGTTGGACGAGAGGAAACTCTCGCGTCATGTACTCATCTACCCGCTCGCTTCCCAGCCCGTGGAGGATCGCCCGCTCCACGATCTGGCGGCTAATCAGGCCGTGCAGCTTCCCAGAGGAATCGATAACCGGGAGGGTACTGACATGGGAGCGAAGCATGATCTCTTGCGCTTCCTGAAGGCTCTTCCCTTTCTCGATACACTTGAGGGGAGCGGTCATCAGATCACGCGCCAGACGAACAGGGATGATCTTCTCCCGCAGCGCTTTGAGCAGGCGTTCCCGCACCTGCATCAGGGAGAGGTCTTTGATCGAGGCCGAGGCGGCAGTCGGGTGTCCCCCTCCCCCAAACTCTTCTGCCACCGCCGAGGCATCCACCATGTCGCTTCGACTCCGCACGACCATGTGTACCTTGTTATCCATCTGCACCAGGAAGATCAGCACCTGGGGATGCTTCATGTCTGCATACTTGTGGGCCAGAAAGGCCAGGTCTCCGACGTACTTCTGACGCGAGGCAGTGGCAATGACCACTTCCACCCCATTGATCAGGTGGGTTTCTGCCTCCTGGAGGAGATCGTTGAGCAGGCTGATCTGCTCTTCGGTAAGCTCCCGCTTCACAAAGTCGCTGACCAGCACCAGATTGCCTCCCTGGGAGAGGAGATAGGCGGCTGCTTCCAGATCCTCCGGTGTGGTGGAACTGAAGGTCAACATCCCGGTATCCTCGTAGATGCCGAGCAGGAGGATCGACGCTTCCTGAGGGGAGAGAGGAATGCGTCGCCTCCGGAGAAGATCTACAAAGAGGGTCGTGGTCGCCCCCACCTCCTGCAACACCTCGATCTCCCCCTTAATATCCTTGGGATGGGAGGGATGATGGTCGTAGATGTGTATCCGCAGGCCGGGACGGCCGATCAGGTCGGCAAAGGGACCGATACGGCTGGCCAGCTTGACATCGACCAGGACCAGGAGTTCGACCTCCTCCAAGGGGATGTTCTTTACCTTGGCAAACTCAAAGGAGTACTCCGTCCACTGCAAAAACTCCTGTACGTTTCGCTCCTGGGCGCCAGGGAAAACAAGCCTGGCCTCCGGGTAGAGCTTCTTGGCCGCCAGCATGGAAGCCAGCGCATCGAAGTCGGCACTGATATGGGTAGTGATGATCTGCATAGTTGTGTTTCCAGGTTGCAGCGAGTGATAAATGATGGATAACCATACCAAATATCCTGGTATTAGTCAAGTAAACCGCCTTGCTTAAAGGCGTATTCTCGCTGGGGAGTTTCAACGAATCTGATGCAGGGTATAGATCTCCTCACACCGGGGTAGACTCAGGATTTTTCCCCACTCCTGCACCACGGCGTAGACGAGGTCGAACACGGCAGCCGCCCGATTCATGACACCGCGATCGGCGCTACAGAGGATGGCATCAGCCTGAGCGGTCAGGGTCTTGTCCACATGGGGGGTGGTTACGGCCTGAACAGAGAGGGGGAGCGCCCCCCCTCTCTCTCTGACCAGTTGGGCCAGGTGTCCGCTGTAACTGACCTGGGCATCAAATACCCACAGTACCGCCTGGACCTGCAGAGGCAAAAGGGTCTTTTCTACGAGGGCGAGAGCCTGCTCTGTGTGCGCAGAGATCCGGTACCGACCAAAGGCGGCGGTAAGGTCTCGTACCACTCCATCGTCAGAGAGCAGGAGCGGCTGACCCTGTAAGGCGGTTTCTATGCTGATCAAGACGTTGTACCCGTCAAGCGCCATCCTGCGATGACGGCATTGCAGGGCCGGGACCAGCTTCTGGCGTCTCCGGGCGGCCTCCTGCTCTCCGAATACGGTTCGTTCCAGGAGATGACGGCATTCTCGATCCAGTTGGTACTTGTTGGCCACCACGTTGAGGGCGGTCTGCCTCTTGTATCCCCGATTGAGGAGAAAACGGAAGTCACAGACCGGATCCTGAAGAGTCTTCGGGTCTACCATGGGCGTCTCCTCCCTGGTAAAGGGAATCGGTTGTCTCCCTTTGCAGTATAGCTCTCTCGGTGCAGGCACGCAATGCGGTTTCCCTCCAGATTTGTCTCCCCTCGGGTGAGATTTTCGGGTATAATAAGGGACGATCTATCTACCTGCGTTGTCCACCACCGGTCCCCCTGTCAGGAGCAGGGGCGGTGAAAGACTTTCCTCCGGGAAGGGGACATATGTACCGCATACTGCACAGCGAGGCCTCCCCGGGATGGGGGGGGCAGGAGATGCGTATCCTCCAGGAGACTACGGAGTTTACCCGCCGTGGGTATGCCATGGCCATTGTCTGCCAGCCGGAAAGCGGAATCGGTCGGCAGGGCGCAAAGGAAGGGAAGACTCTTTACCGGCTCCGCATGCGGAGTTGCTTCGATCTGCAGGCCGTTTTTCAATTGCGCCGCCTGCTACAGGCGCAGAAGATAGACCTCGTGCACACGCACAGCTCGATCGATAGCTGGGTGGCTGGTCTGGCCGCCAAATCCCTTCGCCTGCCTGTGGTGCGGAGCCGACATGTCTCGATCCCGGTCAAGCGCTATCGCAATTTTAACTATAACCATCTGGCCGACCGGATCATCGTTAACGGGGAGGCGATGAAGCGCCTTCTGATGCAGGGAGGGGTAAAGGCGGAGAAGATCGTGTCGATCCCCCCTGGTATCGATCTCACCCGCTTCCATCCCCGGATTGGTGGGGAGAAGATCCGTGCCGAGTTTGCCCTCACCGGTCCGGTGATCGGCATGATCGCCATGCTGCGGGGGTCTAAAGGGCATACTTACTTCCTGCAGGCGGCCCGGATCGTGTTGCAACGCTATCCAGAGGCGCATTTTTTAATCGTCGGTGATGGGGTGCGCAGGGTACGCATCCAGCAGGAGATCGAGCAGCTCGGCCTTTCCCGGCAGGTCACGATGACCGGTTTTCGTCGCGATATCCCGGAGATCCTGGCCGCTTTGGATCTCTATGTACTCTCCTCTTTACGGGAGACCTTTCCCCAGACGATCCTGCAGGCCTTGGCCATGCGGAAACCGGTGGTGGCAACCGACTCGGGAGGGGTACCGGAAATCATTCACCCGGGCGCCACCGGCCTGCTCGTCCCCCCCGGAGATGCCCGGGCCTTGGCCGAAGCGATCCTCACCCTGCTCGCCGACCGCGGGTACGCGCAGCGGCTGGCCTGTGCCGGATATGAGCTGGTCCGGCAGGAGTACACCCTTGAGCGGATGATCGCCAAGACAGAACAGGTGTACCGGGAGCTCTTAGAGTCGTCCTAATCCTCGCATTTAGCACGCCTGGTTCCCTTTTTCTCCATTTCTCTGTAAGCCTGACCAGATCTCCGCGACTAATTGTATGAGTAGCAATTCCTAACCCTTTTGCCCTCTGAGTCACCCGAAGCGTGACCGGAGAGACTTTTTACCGCCGAGCCTGCAGAGGACGCCGGGATAAATAAGCCCCAAAACCTGCGCCCTCGGCGGTGTAAACCTGCAGACAGCGCTGGGTTCTTGGGGCAGAAAAATGCGCAAAATGTTGGTCATAGTTTAGAGAGGAGAAAATGCTGGACGAACGTTTAGGTGGTAAGCCTTACCCCTCTGAAACGAATAAGGAGAGAAGTGTATGCCTTTACTGATAGACGATGCGGTACAGAGCACCGAGGTGCCTGAAGAGATGACTCCCCCCTTGACCCTCATGGATCTCTTTACCGCGCTGTGTGAAGAGACGGACGACGACAGGCTGGTGGCGGCGGCTGTCATCGATCTCTTCTGCCGGGGATATGTAAAGATGCAGGGAGAGTGAGGAGAAAGGCGGGCAGCTATTGGATAATGAAAGAGATCAGTTTGGCCAGGGTAGAAGGCACATCGACCCGGTAGAAGACTTTGATCCCTTTGATCCGGTAGCGACGCAGGATGTCCGCGGTTTCGGGAAAATCGTTGAGGCGGAAGAGGTGCGATCCGTCACGAAAATCCTGGATAAAGCGTAAAAACGCCGTCTGTCCTGTATAGCGCTTGATGATGCGCAAGGAGGAGACGGCAGGCACCGTAATACCAACGGCAGAAGCGCGCTCGACACAAGAGCGATCGCAGGTAACAAAGATGGAGATGAGCACGTCCCCACAGCTTTCAAACGACCAGAAGACGGTGGTAGATTTTGCGGTGAGGTCCTGGGCGCGATTGGTGACCCGAAAGGTCTTGGTTGCACACTCCAGGACAAACTCGGTCTTCTCCTCAAAGATGTTCGTCTCGCTGTCGATAAAGGAATCCCGGGTGGCTTCGATACGAACCTGGTGAGGTGACTGCCTTTCCAGCAGCGGTTCGAGCTGTTTCACGTTGTGGATCGCTTCCAGAATCGTTGCCGGAAGAGGCATCTCCACTCCCAAAACCCGACCCGGTCGCGAGGCATCTTCGGTGAGAAAAGGGGTCACCAGTTGTTCCACGAACTCTTTTACCTTCCCCTGAGGTCCATAGAGAAAGCGGAGTTGCTCCATCCTGGAGAGCCCTCGGGTCGGTGCGATCACATCGGTAGACCAGTTCCTCTGGAGCAGGGCACTCGCCTCGGCCAGGATGAAACTCCAGACAAAGATGAGCGGACGCCGAAGCAGGGGCCAAAACACCTCGGCCCTGGCTTGTTGTCCCTCCCCTACCTCCTCTTGAAACCGTGATACGATCCACCAGGCCTTTAGCAGAGGATGGGTTGCTTCCTGGGACGGCTTGCGCTCTTGAAAGCCGGCCTGGGCAAGCTGAAAGCTCTGTTCGTCCAGAGGACCGCTGGACAACTCCTGGCCGAGTTGTTGGAGCGCACCAAGATAGGCTTGACGACTCTCTGAGTTGACATAACGCTGGAGGACCTGGAGCCAGGCAGGGATCTCTTTCAGGGCCGGAGAGGGAGTTGCTCCCTCCTCTTCTGCGGGAGGAGGCTGCCTGGAAACCAGGCGAGCCATAAACCGTCGCAGCGCCTGCCAGGCTCTCTTTAGCGGGTTGGTTACTGGAGGAGAGGTCTCTTCTTTCGTCTCGGTGAGGGAAGGAGGTGGTAGCCACGGTTGCAAATGCTCGAAAGCGGTATCCAGGACTCGATTATACGGGGAGTCCTCCTCTAGCAACCGGAAGGCGAGACGACGTCGCTGCTCACGTGTGCGTCGCCAGGAGGTTTCCCCCTGGGGAAAGGTGGCGAGAAAACGTTCCCACCGGGTCAGGTACTGTTC
>RFHZ01000453.1 GCA_003696125.1 Nitrospinota bacterium | reverse complement strand
GCAGAGAACGCCGGGATACATAAGCAAAAACGCTCTGCGGACTCGGCGTCCTCGGCGGTGTAGACCTGTGGACAGCGCGAAGTTCGTGGGACAGAAAAGTGCGTAAACGTTAGTCATAGTTACTTACTCCATCTCCTACCTATTAGACGATCAGGAGAGCAAAATAATCCCGCAAGATACTTTCTCTTTGTCCAGATGCCCCCGCTTCTTAGGCTGGACCTGGGCTAACGTTCGTTTCTCCTATGGTCTGGGACGATCTTGAAGCCAGCTTTGCCATTGTCTTTGCAGTTGGGAGAGGGAGGTGTGCATCCCCTCTGCCAGCTTTATCTGGCTTTCCAGGGTCGGTTGCGTGCTGCCGCTTTCCCATTGGGCGATGGCGGAGGCACTCACACCGAGTATGCTCGAGGCTTTGTACCGGCTCAGGCCATGGCGCTTCCGCCACATATACAGCGGATTTTGGGCTTGCCATTGCGCTAATTGTTCTCCGTAACTCCGCCTGCCTGTCATGTACCCTCCTTTCCCTTGAGGTGCCCTGTCCTGACAGGAGCCAGGGCAGAGGGGAGGTTGGGGCCAGTGCACTCCTCGCTCTGTGTCTCCGGGGTCGCCGTTGCGGTTTTTTCCCTTCTTATCTGTTATCATTTTTGTTATTATTATAGCATAAAAATTTGGCGTAAATAGCCTTCAGGGAAGGGATGAGAAAATCGACAAATTCCGTCATGAGAGCGGATTTCAGGAAAATGGGAAAAATGACGGCATTTCTGCGTAAAAAATTGGTGGGGAAAAGTGGAGAAAAGGGGAGACGGTCAACGGTCAAAGGATATCTGCTGCTTTTCAGCGCCATCATCTTTTGTCCCTGTCACTTACCGCTACTCCTTTTGCTGGCTGGAGGAACGGTGCTGGGCGGGGTCCTCAGCGAGTATTTTATCCCGATTTTTGGCGGCCTGCTCCTCTACTTCGTGCTGGCCATTGCGTACGGACTCCGCTTCCTGCGTGAGCAGCCGGAAGAAAAGAGTCCTTCCTAAGGCGTCTCAACTTTTTATCGCCGAGCACGTGGAGGAGGCCGAGATGTATACGCCCCAAAAGCTCGGCATCCTCAGTGGTGTAGACCTGGAGACTCGCCGTTTCCCATGCTATAATATGGCCAGATACCTGCGGTTTGGTTCAGGGGGGAGAAGGACACCAAAGGTCGTGCTGGGAGCTGACCAGAACAGAGGAACGGTCCATGGAGTATACTACCGATCTGGAAAAGCTGAAGGAAGAGGTGGAATTTACCTTCTATAAGAGTTCTGGGCCGGGAGGACAGAAGAAGAACACCACCGAATCGGCGGTACGTGCCGTGCATCGACCGACCGGTATCACGGCCATTGCCACCGAACACCGTTCCCAGGCCAGAAACAAAGCGCTTGCCCTCCAGCGCATCCAGGAACGCCTCCAGGCCCTCCAGCGTCCCCGCAAGCCCCGCATCCCGACGCAACCGGGCCCGGCTGCCATCCAGAAGAGAAAGGAGGAGAAGACCCGTCAGGCCCAAAAGAAGAGGCTGCGGAAAAAGGTTGAGCCAGAGGATTGGTGATCCACTCTCTTAGCGGGCCGCCAGCAGCCGATCAAAGAAGGCATACGCCTCCTCGCTATCCCATTCCCGGGAACCGACCACACTGGCCACGATCCGTCCTTTTCGATCTAAGATATAGGTGGTAGGCAGGCCGATGACCCGGTACGCGGTGCCGGCAACCCCCTCGCTATCGAGCAGCGCCGGGAAATGGAGCTGGAACTCCTGCATGAACTCTTCTACCTGCTGGCGACTCTCCTGAAAATTGATCGCCAGCAGGGCAAAATCTTTGCCCTGCATCCGCTGGAAGAGCCTCTCCATGGCCGGCATCTCGGCACGACAGGGCGGACACCAGGTCGCCCAGAAGTTCAGGAAGACGACCTTCCCCTGCAGATCCTCCAGGGCAACCACCTTGCCGGATAGATCGGGTAAGAGAAAGGCCGGGGCCGCCTGCGGCTCCTCCGGCATGTGCAGGCCGAGTG
>RFHZ01000452.1 GCA_003696125.1 Nitrospinota bacterium | reverse complement strand
TCGGCCGCAGCCAGGCCTTCAAAGGTGAAGTTATGCTGTTGCCGGTAGTGGGTAGAGAGGAGGGCGTAACGAATCGCTTTCGGCTTGTACCCGCGCTCGAGCAGATCGCGCAGGGTATAGAAATTGCCGAGCGACTTGGACATCTTGGCGTTATTCACCAGCAGGTGCTGGCAGTGGAGCCAGTAGTTCACAAAAGGCTTTTTGGTCGCCGCCTCGGATTGGGCGATCTCGTTTTCATGATGGGGAAAGAGATTATCAATGCCACCGGTATGAATATCAAAATGCTCCCCCAGGTAGTGCATGGACATGGCCGAGCATTCGATGTGCCAGCCGGGTCGTCCCTTCCCCAGCTCGGTCTCCCAGAAGACATCACCATCCTCTTCTCGCCAGGCCTTCCAGAGGACAAAGTCGCGCACATCCTCCTTCCCATACTCGTCGGCATCCACCCGGCCACTGGCTCCCCCTTGCAGCTGCACGGCATCGAGTCCGGCCAGACGGCCGTAAGCGGGGAAGGTGGAGATACGGAAATAGATCGAGCCATCGACCTCGTACGTATGTCCATTCTCGATCAGCCGCTTGATCAGGGCGACCATCTGGTCGATATGCTCGGTGGCAGCCGGATAGTACTCCGCCCTTTCGATGTTTAACGTCTCCAGGTCCTCAAAGAAGGCTTGGACATAAAAGCTGGTAAACTCCTTCAACGACATGCCCCGCCGGCGGGACTCCCGGATCGTCTTATCATCCACATCGGTGATGTTCATGACCTGGGTCACCTGGTACCCCTTGTACTTGAGGTAACGGCGCAGGATATCTTCGAAGATATAGGCACGAAAGTTCCCGATATGGGCGTAATCGTAGACGGTAGGACCACAGGTGTACATCCTCACTCTGCCCGGTTCAATCGGGTGGAACTCCTCTTTTCTACGGGTCAGTGAGTTGTAGAACTTCAACATGAGTATCCCTTCCCTTACGCTTGGCGTGTGATGTAATCCTCTTTTCCCTTGCTCGCCGGGGAAACACTCCCCTCGAGACTCCCTTCTCTCCTCTTTACTCCATGCTCTCCCAAAACCCCTTGACCTCTCCTATCAGGTAGAGGGAGCCGGTGATCAAGAGCATATCCGCCTGTCTGGTCAGGGCCAGCCCCTCCTCTACGGCTTCGCGAGCCGTGGGGATCACCCTGACCGGTGTAGACGTCTCGCTGACGTACCGGGCAATGAGAGCCGGGTCGGCGGCACGATAGACCTCAGCCCGGGTGGTAATCACCAGATCGGCCAGGGGGGCTAAGGCCTGGACAATGGCCTGAATATTTTTGTTTGCCGATACCCCCAAGATCAGGATCAGGCGGGAGTAGGGAAAAATCTCCTGTACCGCACTGGCCAGCTTCTCTGCCGAGTCCTGGTTATGCGCCCCATCGAGCACCACCCAGGGAGCACGTCGCACGATCTCCAGCCGGCCCTCCCAGCGTACCTGCGCCAACCCCTGCCGGATCTGGGCAGGGGTAATGGCAAGCCCCTGCTCCTCTAAGAGCTCTACCGCCGCAAGTGCAGTCACCGCATTGACGATCTGATGCCTTCCCAGCAGAGGGATGGCCAGGTGCTGGAGACGGTGGCGACGTCCCACAAAGGTGAAGCGGGTAGACTCTACCGAGCACGCCTCCTCTCGCCAGGTAAACTCCTGACCTACCCGGTAGAGTCGCGCCTCTTGCAAAGCCGCCATCTCCTGCAGCACCAGATCCACCTCCGGGACCTGGGGAGCAGAAAGGGCGATCCCCTGGTTTTTTATGATTCCCGCCTTCTCCCGCGCAATCAGCGTAAGGTTCTCCCCCAGGATCTCGACGTGATCGAGACTGATGGAGGTCAGGATAGAGACAGCAGGGACCACGACATTGGTGGCATCGAGTCGTCCTCCCAGTCCCACCTCTAACACGGCCAGATCGACCCGTTCCTGGACAAAGTGGAGAAAGGCCAGAGCGGTCAGCAACTCAAAAAAGGTGCGGAAGCGCTTCACCTCTGGCCGGCCATGGGCATCGTACACGGCACGGAGTTGGGAGACGAGCCGGGCAAAATCCGCCTCTTCGATGTGCCGGCCGTTTACCTGGATCCGCTCCCGGATGGAGCAGAGATGGGGGGAGGTATAGAGCCCGACCTTTAACCCGGCGGCGTGCAGCATGGAGGCAAGCATGGCTGCAGTGGAGCCCTTGCCCTTGGTGCCGGCAACGAGGATACTGCGCAACTGCTGATGCGGGTTTCCCAGGTGGTCGAGGAATTTCATAAACTCCAGCAGGCCGGCCGTGTTGTACACATCGGTGAGCTTGCGCTGGCCGATAAAGGAGTAGAGATACGCTTCTGCCTCGCGAAATGTCATAACGCTCCCTTCATCCATACCGCCGCGGGGCGGCAAAGTCACCAGAATCGAGAGCAGGTTTACCCTCCCTCACCATCTGTCCCTGCCTCGGCCAGCCGCTGCCGGAGAAAGGCAAAGTCGAGGGTAGAGAGGAACCAGCCGGCACGCGGTCCACGTGTCTTCCCCAGCAGGGCAACATAGATGGCCTGGAAGGCCTGCGCCGGTTTCAATTGCAGCTCATCCTTGATCTCATAGATCAGCCGATGGATCTCGTCCCCTGACATCCCGGGTCGGAGCCGCTCTCCCAACCGGTGCAGGAACTGTCTCTGCTCCGGTGTAAGCTCTTGGACCGCCGGAGGAAGCTCTGCCTGCACGGCAAACTTCATCTCCTCAGGGGCAAACCGCTCTAACCAGCGCCGGGCGTACTCGGCTCGCTTGCGGATGGCCGCCTCGTTGGTAACCGGGTACCCGGAGCGTTGCAGCAGGGTCAGCAGGCGGGAGAAATCCCCCTGGGCAATCTGGACCAGCGTTACCATGTGACGATAAGGGACCCCCACCGGTTCGATCCCCTGGATCACCGAAAGCTCTATTGCCCGCGCGTTCCGTTCCTGTGACTCCAGGTCATCATACTCATCGATGAGGCGGAGGAGGGGAAGGCCGGGATCAAAGGTGATGCTCTTTTGGGGAGCGGTCCGGAGGATGAAGTAGCGCAAGACCTCCGGAGGAACCACCTCCAGCATCGCATTGATGCTGATGACATTCCCTTTGCTGGAAGACATATCCCCCTGCCCTTGCAGGCTGATCCATTCGTAGACGATGGGATAAGGGGGTTCAATCCCGAAGACCTCCCGGGCAATGCGCTTTCCGGTATCGTACGAGCCCCCCTTAGAGGCATGATCCTTGCCAAAGGGTTCTACGGTGACCCCCAGGATCTTCCAGCGGGCCGGCCAGTCCACCCGCCAGGTCAGCTTGCCCCCTCCAGCCATCGGCGCCTCTCCCTCACCTCCACAGGCACACCGGTAGGACACCGTCTTCGCGGTGGCCGAAAAACCGGTCACCCGGGTCTGGGTATAACGACCACAGGCCTGGCAGAGGGGTTGAAAAGGACTCCAGGTCGGCTCCACCGCCTTCCCCGTCTCCTCATGGAGAATGGCGGCGATGTGATCACGATGCTCCAGGGCGGTGATGATCACTTCCGTAAAGGCTCCCTGCTTGTAAAGCTGATCGGCCCGGATGACCTCTGCTCCGATACCGAGTTGCCGCATGGCCTCGATGAAGGGGAGCAGGAAGTGCTCTGCATAGCTGA
>RFHZ01000451.1 GCA_003696125.1 Nitrospinota bacterium | reverse complement strand
AGTCATCTTCAGGCCATGCGTGACCGGGACAACTCTTTACCGCCGAGCACGCAGAGAACGCCGGGAGAAATAAGCAAAAACGCTCTGCGGACTCGGCGTCCTCGGCGGTGTAGACCTGTGGACAGCGCTAAGTTCGTGGGACAGAAAAGTGCGTAAACGTTAGTCATAGTTACTTCTCTCCTGCAGATCTATGGACGTGCCTTGAAACGTGATACCCTGGCCAACTGCTCAAACAGCTCTCGTTCTCGCGGTGAAAGCTGCTCCGGCACCACGATCTTGATCTCTGCGTACAGGTCTCCCGCCCCACCCCGGCCATCGGGGAACCCTTTACCCCGCAGCCGAATCTTACGGCCAGAAGAGGAGCCCGGAGGGATCTTTACCGTTACCCTCCCCTCCAGGGTGGGTAAACTCGCCTCTCCTCCCAGGGCCGCTTCCCAGGGGGTCACCGGCAAGGTGGTATAGAGATCCCGCCCCTCCAGCCGGAAGTGGGGATGGGGCAGGATATCCACCTTCAGGTAGAGGTCGCCGGGAGGCCCTCCCCCGGTCCCCTTTCCCCCCTGACCGGCCAGGCGGATTCGCTGGCCGGGGCGAATCCCGGGAGGGATGTTCACCACAAGTGTCCTTTTCATCCCGGTGGCAGGGTCGGTGAGGGTGACCTCACGACGCCCACCCCGTGCCGCCTCTTCCAGGGTCAGAGAGAGGGGGGCTTCCTGGTCTGCTCCCCGGCTCACCCATTCCCAGCCGGTCGTCCCGGTTCGTCCCTTTCGTGTCCTCTGCCGTGTTCCAGAACCGAAGAGATGTTCGAAGAAGGAGCTGAAGCCACCCAGATCACGGAAGAAATCCCCTCCTTCTCCGCCCAAGTCGAAATCGAAGTAGAACTCTTCGGCTCCTGGCGGAGGAGGTGCTCCCTGCGATGCCGCCTTCCAGGCTGCACCGAAGCGATCGTACTTGGCTCGTTTTTCCGGGTCCTTGAGCACTTCGTAAGCTTCGTTGATCTCCTTGAACTTCTCTTCGGCGCCAGGGGACTTGTTGACGTCCGGGTGGTACTGTCGAGCCAGCTTACGGAAGGCTCGCTGGATCTCCTCCTGTGAGGCATTCCTGGGAACGCCAAGAATGGCATAGTAATCTTTGAATTCCATCCACCCCTCCTGCAACCGCTATCTGGCTACGATCACCCGTGCTGGACGTAGCACTTCTCCTTCTATTTCATATCCGGGGAGCATCTCCCCCACAATGGTTCCCGAGGGAGAGCCCTCGGCCTGTCCTACCGCTTCATGGCGGAACGGATCAAACCGTTCCCCGATGGTCTTCATCCGTGACACTCCATAACGGGCCAGAATGGACATGGCCTGCCGGTGCAGGGCCTGGATCCCTTCCCGCAACCGCTCATCCGTGGTATCTGTGGTGTGTTCCAGTGCCCGTTCCAGGTTATCGACGATCTCGAGCCAGTCGAGCAACAGGGTCTTCCGTTCCTCCCGCCGCAGGCGATTCACCT
>RFHZ01000450.1 GCA_003696125.1 Nitrospinota bacterium | reverse complement strand
CCTTCGGGAAGAACCCGGTGCCCCCGGGTACCCGCCCTCTTGAGGTGCGGGTGCCGGACCAGCGCCTGGGAGAGGTGGAACCAGAGGGACGGAAGCTGGTCAAGCTCCGGATGGAAGAGGAAGAAGTGCCGTATCAAGAGATCCAGGGGACTTCGTATTGCCGGGATTTTCGCAGTGGGTATCAGTTTGAGTTGACCGATCACTATGACCGGCGGCAGGAGGGGACGTATCTTCTGACTACAGTCCAGCACTCGGCCGTGCAGAGTCCAGACTATCTCTCAGAAGGAGAGGCCTCTGAGGCACCGTACTACAACAGCTTTACCTGCATCCCGGAAGCCATCCCGTTTCGCCCTCCCCGGGTGACGCCCAAGCCGGTGGTGCAGGGGTTGCAGAGTGCGGTGGTGGTGGGAAAGAAGGGGGAGGAGATCTGGACGGACAAGTATGGACGGGTCCGGGTACAGTTTCACTGGGATCGAAAGGGGAAGAGGGACGAGCAGAGTACCTGCTGGGTGCGGGTGGCGCAGCCCTGGGCCGGGAAGCAGTGGGGAGCGATCTTCTTACCGCGCATAGGCCAGGAGGTGGTGGTGGCGTTTCTGGAAGGGGACCCGGATCAACCGCTGGTGGTGGGGAGTGTGTACAACGCGGAGAACATGCCGCCGTATGAGTTGCCGGCCAACCAGACGCAGAGCGGGATCAAGACCCGCAGTTCCAAGGGGGGAGGCGCGTCGAACTTCAACGAGCTCCGTTTCGAGGATAAAAAGGGTTCAGAACATATCTATTTTCATGCAGAGAAGGACTTCCTGCGCCTGGTCGAAAACGATGACAAGCTTGCGGTCGGACACGATCAGACCATCGTCATCAAAAACAACCGGACCGAAACGGTCAAAGAGGGTGATGAGACGGTGACCATCGAGCAGGGGAACCGTACCGTCAGTATCGATACCGGTAACGAAACCCTGCAGGTCAAACAAGGGGATCGTCTGGTCAGCGTCGATATGGGGAACGATACGCACCAGATCAAGCAGGGGAATCGGGATGTGCAGATCGACATGGGGAACGATACGCTGACCATCAAGATGGGCAACCAGACTACCAAATTGAACCTGGGAAAGAGTAGCACCGAGGCGATGCAGTCGATCGAGCTGAAGGTCGGTACGAATAGCATCAAGATCGACCAGACAGGGATCACGCTCAAGGGGCTGATGATCAAGATCGAAGGCCAGATGATGACGCAGATGAAGGGCATGATGACCCAGGTCAATGGCAATGCCATGCTGCAACTGAAAGGTGGTATCACCATGATCGGCTGATAGGCAAAGAAGGCAGAGAGGTTTCTTCATCGACATCCATCATGGGGGAAAGGATGAGCAACGATGTCTTGGGCAAGATAAAGGCGCAGACCGCCGCCGAGATCTGTCAACACTGGGAACTAGAGGAAGGGGCAAAAGCGCTGCTGCAGGACGATCTGACCCCACAGCAGTTTCTTACCCTGTTGATCGAACATGAACAGTTTTTGGATGCCACCCGTTTCCTGGCCCATGCTCTCCCCAAACGCGAAGCGGTCTGGTGGGCCTGCCTCTGCATCCGGAGCGTGCTGGAGGAGGACGTACCTCCGGAGGAGATTGCTGCACTGCAGGCGGCCGAGCGGTGGGTGATTGATCCGAGCGAAGAGCACCGGCGGGCAGCGATGCAGGCGGCCGAAGCAACCGAGTTTAATACTCCGTCCAGTTGGGCGGCCATGGGAGCCTTCTGGAGCGGTGGCAGCATGGCTCCTCCTGATGTCCCGGCTGTCCCACCGGGAGAGTACCTGACCGCACGCGCGGTGAGCGGGGCGG
>RFHZ01000449.1 GCA_003696125.1 Nitrospinota bacterium | reverse complement strand
GTGGGCAATGAGCCCCTGTACCCGCCTGGATACAAGGGTAATCCGCAGGGGATTGTAGAGGAGGATATGGGGGAGGAGTTCGTTGATTCGTCGCTGCACAACCGCATAGGCCTCTTTGCGCTTCTCCAGGTCGATCGTTCTCCCGGCCTGCTCCAGCGCCGCATCGACGACCGGGTCCTGCAACCGGCTATAGTTGAATCCCTGTCCATGGTTGGCGGCAGAAGGGATGCGGGAAGAGTGGAAGTACTCGTAGAGGTGGGCATGGGGATCCACCCCGGGTCGGGTGGTATAGAGGAGGATATCAAATCGCCCATGTTTGCGAGCCGCCTTTTTGGCCCAGGAACCGAACAACACGGCGGCCGGAACATTGCGGATACGCAACTCGATCCCCACCCGTTTGAGCATGGCCTGCAGGACTTGCTCTACCTGTTCCCGCAACTTATTACCGGTTGTGGTCATGATCTCCAGGCGGAGACGTTTCCCGTCCTTCCAGCGAATCCCATCCGCTCCTGTCCGCCATCCTGCCGCGTCCAGGAGATGCCGGGCCTTATCCGGATTGTACTCGCTCGGCTGCAGGGTAGGGTCATGGGCCCATCCCATCGGGATAACGCTGGTGGCTACCTGCGCTTTTCCAAAGAGGAGCTTATCGACGATCAGTTGCTTGTTGATCGCGTACTGGATCGCCCGCCGTACCCGGAGATCACCCAGGATCGGATGGGGAAAGGCCGGGTCGCCGTTATGGGGTGGGTAAGGAGAGCTCAAATTGAGTACCAGCCGCTCGATGCCTGCCCCGGGGAAGAGGTGGAGATAGGCATGAGAGATCCGTTTGGCCTGGGGAATCACCTCTTCGCTTAACCCCCACACCAGATCCACTTCCCCGGTCTTGAGCTGGCTGAGGCCTGCGGCCAGACTGGGAACGATACGCAGGAAGATGCGGTCGAGCCGGACCTTCTTCGCCTCCCGGTAATACGGATTCCTCTCCAGGGTAATATGGTCTCCTGCCACCCATTCTGTGACCATGAACGGCCCGGTACCGACCGGCTGGCGGTTATAGGGCACCTGATTCATATCAGGGTAGGCAGCGAGAACGTGTCGGGGAAGGATATAGCGAAAGAGGGTGAGATAGGGAGCATAGACCTCCTTAAAGTACACCACCACCGTCCGGTCATCCGGTGTCTCGATGGCGGCAATCTTGTTGTATCCGGTCTGGCTTTTCACCATGTTGGCCGGGTTCATGATCGCTTTCCAGGTGAAGCGCACATCGGCGGAG
>RFHZ01000448.1 GCA_003696125.1 Nitrospinota bacterium | reverse complement strand
GTACATGCCCCTTTACTGCAGTGGTTGCTCCAGCATCCCTACCTGCAACGCACCCCACCCAAGAGCACCGGTCGAGAGGAATTTGGAAGGGCATACATCCAGGAGATTTGGGAGCGAGGAGCTGCCGCTCATCTCTCCCCTGCCGACCTAGTAGCCACCGTGACCGCCTTTACCGCGGAGACGATCATCCAGAGCTACCGGCGTTTCCTCCTGCCTCACCACTCCCTGAGCGAGATCCTCCTTTGCGGCGGGGGGAGCAAGAATCAAACCCTGTATCGCCATATTGCGGCAGGACTGGCGCCGATTCCGGTCACCACCACTGCCGCCTATCAGATCGATCCAGAGGCTTTAGAAGCCATAATCTTCGCCCTGCTCGCCTGTGAGACCCTGGCCGGAAGGCCAGGGAATGTACCCACGGCTACCGGGGCGAAACAGCGGGTCGTCTTAGGGAAAATCGTTCCTGGCCGGTCTCACGCCCCCCCTGCCAGGAATCCGTTCCCCCTCAGGTAGTCGTCGTTCTCCCCTGCAGCCTGGCTTTGACACAGGCACAAAGCGCAGGGAGGATCTCACCGAATTTCCCCTGCAAAGAGACATCGGCCCAGGGGGTGAGCGGGGTTTCGGTGAGGTTGACCTCAATCAAGATTCCCCCCTGTTGTTTCACCTGCTGGGGAAAGGCAGCCGCAGGGTAAACAAAAGCCGAGGTGCCGGCCACAAGCATACAATCACTCCGCCGTGTCTCTCGTTCACACACCTCCAGCACATCCAGGGGAATCGGTTCTCCAAAACTCACCGTATCCGACTTGATCAGGCCCTGGCAGTGGGGACAGCGGGGAGGGAGTACTTCCAGGGATATGGCAGTCCGGGCAAAGCGGGTACCACACTGGATACAGCGGAGAAGCGTTCCATTGCCATGAATCTCGGCCAGACGCTTCTGGCCGGCCATCCGGTGCAGGTTATCGATATTCTGGGTGATGACCATGCGGAGAATCCCTAGCTCTTCCAGCTCGACCATGGCGTAGTGGCCAGGATTCGGCTTGGCCTTTTCCAGAGCGACCGCGATGGGACTGGGGTTGTGCAGCCGGTTCTCCCAATACCCTTTGGGATCAGCCAGGAAGCGCTGGTAACCGTCCAGGGGTGGCTCCCCATGCTTGGTCCAGAGGCCATCCGGTCCCCGGAAGGGGGGAATCCCGCTCTCCACCGATACCCCTGCCCCGGTCAGGGCCGTGACATAGCGGGCGGCGATCAACAGATCAGCCGCCCTCTCTAGCTCTGTTTGGGAAAGGTTCTTCATCACTTTACCCCTATCTGAACCTACCTGGGCGGCTCAGTTCTTGCTGGCAGATCGCGTCTCTGTGGGAAGCTCAAACTTGAGCTTCTGCTCGGCAATCTCTTGCAGCGCTATCTCCTCCAGGGACGCATTTTCCGGTGGAGTAACCAGGGGGGGGGCCCCCTCCTTGAGCTGGTGAATACGCTGGGTCAAGAGATTGACCAGGAGATAGCGGTTACGGGTATATTTGAGTGCCTGCTGGATCAGAGCATCCCTACTCATGGCTCCATCTCCCCTTTCCTGGATACATGGTAATCCTCAAATGTCGATCGTAGACCTGTGTGGCTATCACCTTCTGGCCACGGCACCGAGTTCTGAGGATAGAAAAGTGCGCAAAATGTCGGTCATAGGTACCTTAAATACTGGCATTTCCGGGTACTTTATTATATACTGCAGAGGAGAATTTGTCAGGGGAAAATGTGAGGGAGGAGGTATGAAGTATCATAAGCGGTCCCTTTCTCCTATTCAACGAGATGTGCAGATGTTCCGGGAGAAGTTAGCGGCTTTAGAAAAAGAGGAAGCCCTCTTTTCTCTCGCGCAGCAATGGCAAGATCGGAATCATCTGGCTCGGGTACGGAGTCTCCTCTACGAGCTCCGTGTGCTGGAGAATCAACTCCGCCATAGCTTCACCGCCAACACGGCCCTCCGTTTCCTTATTGAACAGACCCTGTGGAGGTTTCAATCCTTTAAAAGCATGCATCGCCGTTTCTGGGAAGCCCTCTCTGATGAGGTAAAGTGAAGTGCTTTCAGAACAGGCCAGGACGTTTCTGCCATATCATGTGAGACGGTAGGGAGAGGGATGAAGCTGGGTGCGCACATGTCTATTGCCGGAGGTCTTGCTCGGGCGTTACAGCGGGGGGCAATGCTCGGGTGCAACACGGTACAGATCTTTACCAAAAATGCAAACCAATGGCGAGCCAAACCCCTTTCTCCTGCGGTCATCGCTGCTTTTCTGCAGGCCAAGGCTGTTTCTGCCATCGATCCGGTCATCGCCCACGACTCCTATCTCATCAACCTGGCCTCTCCAGACGACCAGATCTTTCAAAAGTCACTTCATGCCTGCCACATGGAGATGGAACGGTGTGAGTGTCTCCAAATCCCCTTTCTCGTCATGCATCCTGGAGCACACAAGGGAAAAGGGGAAGAAGAGGGGATCCGGCGTATTGTCCAGGCCCTTGATCATCTGCATGCCCGGACAGATGAGTTTCGCCTTAAACTCACCCTGGAAACAACGGCCGGTCAAGGGACGGCCATCGGGTACCGCTTCGAGCAGCTTGCCCAGATTCTCGCCCGCGTCCAGAAGCCGGACCGGCTGGCCATCTGCCTCGATACGGCGCATATCTTTGCTGCCGGCTATGATATCCGCACTCCGGCAGCGTATCAGGCCACACTAAAGGCCTTTGATCAGACGATCGGTTTAGAGCGGCTTGCCGTTATCCACCTCAACGATTCCCAAAAGCCGCTGGGAAGCCGTATCGATCGACATGCCCATATCGGTCAGGGATACATCGGGAAGGAAGGCTTTGTCCAGATCGTGCGGGACCCTCGTCTTGCGCATATCCCCATGATCCTGGAGACACCTAAAGAGGATGACGCCGATCGGCGCAATCTCGCTTTGCTTCGGAAGTTGGCGCAACAGCAAACCTAAAGAAGGAGGGTATATGAAGTTCGTACGTTTCATCAGTGAGGGCCAGGAGCGATACGGTGTGCTGGAAGGGGAGACGATCAGGGTGGTAAAAGGGGATATCTTCACCCATTACGAGGTTACCGCCGAGGAACGATCCCTGGCAGAGGTCACCCTTACCTACCCCTGTGTTCCTTCTAAGATCCTGGCCGTGGGGTTAAACTATCGTAGCCACCTGCGTGATCGGCCTGTTCCCAAAGAGCCGGTGCTCTTCCTAAAGGCGAATACCGCCCTCTTACCCCCTGAAGGGACCATCGTATTACCACCAGATGTCGGCCGGGTCGACTCGGAAGGAGAACTCGTCGTGGTCATGAAGCAGCGTGCCAAACGGGTCTCTGAAGAGGAAGCTCTCCGCTACGTTCTCGGCTATACCTGCGGTAACGACGTGAGTGCTCGCGTCTACCAGCGGAGTGATGGGCAGTGGATGCGGGCCAAATCGATCGATACCTTTGCCCCCCTTGGGCCCTGGATCGTAGAGGGACTCGATCCCTCTACCCTTGATCTCACAACCCGGATCAACGGAGAGGTCGTGCAACACCAGAATACCGGTGACCTCATCTTCAATGTCCCCTTTTTGATCAGCTTCATCAGTCGTTTCATCACCCTGCTGCCGGGGGATGTAATCTATACCGGCACTCCGGGCACTACCGGTGCAATGAAGGATGGGGATGTGGTGGAGGTAGAGATCGAAGGGATCGGTACCTTACGCAACTACGTTAAAGCCGAGTAAAAAGGGGAGAGAGGGGATCTAGCCTGTGACACCCTGGTGATGATACTCCTGCAGGGTAAAGAGTTCTTCTTGACCCTGGCGCAGGGCTTTGATCCCCTGTACCGCTGCATGGGCACCGGCCAGGGTGGTGCAGTAGAGGATGTTGTAGATAAGAGCGGTCCGCCGGAGCAGGTAGGAATCGGTGTGGGAGTGTTTCCCACTGGGGGTGTTGATCACCATCTGCACATCCCCATTCTTGATGTGATCGACGATATGGGGGCGTCCCTCCTGTACCTTTTTCACCACCTCTACCGGAATCCCTGCCGCCCGAATCACCGCCCCGGTGCCTCGCGTGGCCAGCAGTCGAAAACCGAGATGGTGGAGTTCTCGGGCAAGGGGGACGATCCGGGCCTTATCCCTGTCCCTGACGCTGAGAAAGACGGTACCGGTTTGGGGAAAGTGGCCGTAGACGCTGAGTTGAGACTTGGCAAAGGCTCCTCCAAACGCGCGGGCAATCCCCATAACCTCCCCGGTCGATTTCATCTCCGGTCCCAGGATCGTATCCACCCCAGGGAATTTGACAAAGGGGAGGACCGCCTCCTTCACCGAGACGTGCTTCACCTCTTTTTCCCGGACAAAGCCGAGCTCTGCCAGGCTTCTTCCCACCATGACGCGGGCCGCGAGCTTGGCCAGGGGGACACCGATGGCTTTACTCACAAAGGGCACGGTGCGGGAAGCCCTGGGATTCACCTCCAGCACATATACGCTCTGGTTTTTCACCGCGAACTGGATGTTGATCAGGCCGATGACACGTAGCTCGAGGGCGAGCAGGCGGGTCTGGCGTTTTATCTCCTCTATCATCTCTGCCGATAAGGAGTAGGGGGGAAGAGAGCAGGCGCTATCACCGGAATGGATCCCTGCCTCCTCGATATGCTCCATGATGCCCCCGATCACCACGGTCTGACCATCAGAGACGGCATCGACATCGATCTCGATGGCATCTTCCAGGAACTTGTCGATGAGGATGGGGTGTTCTGGAGAAGCTTTAACCGCCTGCTCTATATAGGCACGCAGTTGGGTAGCATCGTAAACGATCTGCATGGCCCGTCCCCCGAGCACATAGGAGGGCCTGACCATAACCGGGTACCCGATCTGGGCGGCGATCTGTTCCGCCTGGGCATAACTTACCGCCGTCCCATTGGCCGGCTGCTGGAGCCCTAACTTCTGCAAGAGGTCTTTAAAGCGCTCCCGATCCTCGGCCCGATCGATGCTGTCCGGCGAAGTTCCCAGGATCGGTACCCCGGCCTCCTCCAAAGGCACAGCCAGGTTGAGCGGTGTCTGTCCTCCAAACTGGACGATGACCCCATCCGGCTTTTCCCGCTCCACGATATGGAGCACATCCTCCAGGGTCAGGGGTTCGAAGTAGAGACGGTCGGCCGTATCGTAATCTGTACTTACCGTCTCCGGGTTGCAGTTGACCATGATCGTTTCATATCCCTCTTCTTTGAGGGCCAGGACCCCGTGGACACAGCAGTAGTCAAACTCGATCCCCTGCCCGATCCGGTTTGGTCCTCCTCCCAGGATCATGACCTTCTTGCGGGTTGTCGGCTGGGCCTCACACTCCTGCTCATAGGTCGAATAGAGGTAAGGAGTATACGCTTCAAATTCGGCTCCACAGGTGTCTACCCGCTTGTAGCGGGCGACGATATCGTGTCTATAACGCCGGGACCGGATCTCTGCCTCTTTGCACCGAAGGAGATGCGCCAGATAGCGGTCTGAGAAGCCGTACACCTTGGCCTGGCGGAGCAAGGCGGGGGAGAGTTCCTCCTGTTGCAGGCGAGCCTCGAAGCTGACCAGCTCCTGGATGTTGGCCAGGAACCAGGGGTCGATATGGGTCAACTCGTAGATCTCCTCGATAGTACAGCCACGACGAAACGCCTCGGCGATGTACCAGATCCGTTCCCAGTTCGGCCAGCGCAGCTTTGCCCGGATCATATCGAGCTCCTGCCTTCCCGGTTCGGTCCCTGGCTGGACCTCTATCTCCGGTCTTTCCAGGCCATAGCGACCAATCTCCAGTGATCTGATCGCCTTCTGCAGTGCTTCCTTAAAGGTGCGGCCGATGGCCATCACCTCTCCGACCGACTTCATCTGCGTGGTCAGGGTCTGATCTGCTTCTGGGAATTTCTCGAAGGCAAAGCGAGGGAACTTCACCACACAGTAGTCGATGGTCGGCTCAAAAGAGGCGGGTGTTTCCCGGGTAATATCATTGGGAATTTCATCCAAGGTGTAACCCACGGCGAGCTTCGCGGCGATCTTGGCAATGGGAAATCCGGTCGCTTTGGAAGCCAGCGCAGAGCTGCGGGAAACGCGGGGATTCATCTCGATGACCACCATCCGTCCATCGTGAGGATGCACGGCAAACTGGATGTTGGATCCTCCCGTATCCACCCCGATCTCCCGGATGATGCGGATCGCCGCATCACGCATGCGCTGGTACTCCTTATCGGTCAGGGTTTGGGCAGGGGCAACGGTGATGCTATCCCCGGTGTGGATCCCCATCGGATCGAAGTTTTCGATGGAGCAGATGATGACCACGTTATCGCGCAGGTCACGCATCACCTCGAGCTCAAACTCCTTCCAGCCGAGCACCGATTCCTCGATGAGGATCTCATGCCGGGGACTGGCATTGAGTCCCCAGTCGACATAGGCGTCATACTCCTCCTGGTTGTACGCCACATTCCCTCCTGTCCCCCCCAGGGTAAAGGAGGGACGGATGATCACCGGGAAACCGATCTCCTGGATGATCGCCCTGGCTTCCTCTTTGGAACGAGCGTACCCGCTCTGTGGGACCTCCAGACCGATTCGGGACATCGCTTCCTTGAAGAGGGCACGATCTTCCGCCTTTTTGATCGCTTCCAGCTTGGCCCCGATGAGTTCCACGCCGTACCGGTCGAGGACCCCCGCTTCGGCCACGGCCACGGCGGTGTTCAGGGCGGTCTGTCCACCCATGGTGGAGAGGAGGGCCTGGGGACGCTCACGGGCAATGATGCGCTCCACGACCTGTGGTGTTATCGGTTCGATATAGGTCCGATCCGCCATCTCCGGGTCGGTCATGATGGTGGCCGGGTTGCTGTTGAGCAAAACCACCTCAAACCCTTCTTCCTTCAAGGCCTTGCAGGCCTGGGTACCCGAATAGTCGAACTCACAGGCCTGCCCGATCACAATCGGTCCGGCCCCGATGATGAAGATCTTCTGGATATCGGTGCGTCTGGGCATAGGGTCAACGTATCCTCTTTATCCCCAAGGGGAGTCACAGTATGACAGAGCTATCCCTCCGGTGTTGCCGTCGGCGATACAGGGGATTTATACTGTTGCATCAACGTAACGAATTGCTGGAAAAGATAGTGCGAATCGTGTGGTCCGGGTGAAGCCTCTGGATGGTACTGCACAGAGAAAACCGGTAAGCTCCGGTGTTGAAGCCCCTCTACGGTCTGATCGTTCAGATTGATATGGGTCACTTCCAACTCTGGTGGAAGGCTGGCCGCATCGACGGCAAACCCATGATTATGCGCGGTGATCTCGATGCGTCCGGTCAGGAGGTTCTTCACCGGCTGGTTTCCTCCCCGGTGACCAAACTTCAACTTGTAGGTCTTCCCACCAAAGGCCAGGGCCAGGATCTGGTGTCCCAGGCAGATCCCGAAGATGGGGAGCTTCCCGATACATTGCCGCACCTGTTCTACCACATAGGGAACCCCTTCCGGATCACCGGGACCGTTAGAGAGAAAGAGTCCATCCGGGGCCATGGCTAAAACCTGCTGGGCCGGGGTATGGGCCGGTACCACGTAGACCTCGCATCCCTGGCTGACCAGTTGCCGCAGGATGTTGTACTTGATCCCGAGATCATAGGCGACCACGCGATAGGAAGCGCTCTGTCCCTCTGCAGATCGATACCCGGCCTTCCACTCCCAGACCCCTTGCTGCCAGCGATAGGGCCTGGTACAGGTCACCTCCCGTACCAGATCCCTTCCCAGGAGGGGGGGGAGTTCTCGTGCCCGTCGCACCAGGCGCTGCGGGTCGAGTTCCTGGGTTGAGATGATCCCCATCTGGGCCCCGCAGGTGCGAATGTGCCGGGTAAGAGCCCGGGTATCGATCCCCTGGATGCCCACGACTCGATGCTCCCGCAGGAACTCTTCCAACGTGCACTCTCCTCGCCAATTGCTGGCAAGCCGGCTCCCCTCTTTGATCACGAACCCCTCTACCTGGGGACGAGCCGACTCGAAGTCTTCTCCATTCACCCCGTAATTCCCGATGAGGGGATAGGTCATGACCACGATCTGTCCTTTATAGGAGGGATCGGTCAACACCTCCTGATAACCGGTCATGTTCGTGTTAAAGACGACCTCCCCGCCGGCTTCTCCCTCTGCCCCGAACGCTTCTCCTACAAAAGTGGTTCCATCGGCCAAGGCGAGCAAGGCTTTCTTCATAGACCCCTTCCTTCTCCTGCTACCCGCTTCCTCACTCTCAGGGCTGGTCGGAAGCGAGGAGTTGTTGTATCTGTGGTATGGCTGCCCGCGCCGCTTCTTCTCCCAAAGCAACCATCTCCGCCACGTGGTTCAGATCGAGGGGACTGAAGCGGGCGGCAGGGGGGAGGAGCACGACATCAGCCTCCTGTAAGACTCGTCGCACGTGTTGCTGCATCAGGATATTGAGGCTCCGCAAGACAATGGTAAAGAGATTATCCAGGTTTTGAGAAGAGTCGCTGTACTCGTTGACATCCACCCCGATCACGATATCTGCCCCCATCTGGCGCACCACATCGACAGGAACGTTGTTGACCAACCCTCCATCCACCAGCAGCTTCCCATGGAGGGAAACGGGGGGGAAGATTCCCGGCACACTGCAACTGGCCCGTACCGCCACCTCGACCTCTCCACTCTGGATCAGATAGGCTTCTCCACTGTAAAGATCTGTCGTCACCACAGCTAGCGGAATCTGCAAGTCAGCAAAGTGCTTGTGGTCGAGGAGGGAGTGGAGGAAGGCGCTCAGCTTTTCTCCCGAGCTTAGCCCTGTCTTTTGCAGGGAAAGCCGGGTCAACAGACGCCAGTGAGTCTGCAACGCCCGCTCGATCATATATTCTACCGGCATACCGGCTGCATAGCAAGCGGCAATCAACGATCCGCTACTGGTCCCGGCCAGAAAGTCGATCGGAATGTGAGCCTGGGTCAGGGCTTTAAGGACACCGATATGGGCGATTCCCCGCGCAGCACCACCCCCCAGGGCCAGCCCCACCGTCTTCCGCTTAGTCACTCATCTCTCCTCGATAGACGATTCTCCCTCCCACGATGGTAAAGACAACCGCTCCTTTCACCTTCCAGCCATGAAAAGGGGAGTTCTTCCCCATGGAACGAAACCGATGCACATCGATGGTATACTCGTGTTCAAGGTCGATGATGGTGATATCCGCATCCTTTCCCGGAGCGAGGGACCCCTTATCCAGGCGCATGATCTTGGCCGGCATATAGGTCAGTTTGGCGATCGCCTCCTGCAGGGAGAGGAGCCCACGCCGGACAAGCTCAAGGACCAGGGGGAGGGCGGTCTCCAGTCCGCTCACGCCAAAGGGGGCATGATCATAGTCGAACTCCTTTTCCGCCACGTTGTGCGGAGCGTGATCGGTGGCAATCGCATCGATGGTCCCATCTTTGAGCGCCTGTTGCAAGGCTTCCCTATCGGCGGCAGAGCGAAGAGGAGGATTCATCTTGGTATTGGTATCAAAGGAGCGTACCGCCTCATCGGTGAGCAGCAGATGATGGGGGGTCACCTCGGCGGTGACCTGCAATCCCATATCCTTGGCCCAGCGAATCAGCTCCACAGCCCCCTTGCTACTCACATGGGCGACGTGGAAGCGTCCTCTGGTCAGCTTGGTGAGCAGAATGTCCCGGGCCACGATGATATCTTCGGATTCACGGGGAATACCGCGCAGGCCGAGTTCGGTAGAGACGAGACTCTCATGCATGGCCCCGTTGGCAATGAGGGAGAGGTCCTCACAGTGATCGATCACGGGCAGGTCAAACATCTTCGTATACTCTAAGGCGCGTCGCATCAACTGACTGGTTGCCACCGGCAGGCCATCATCCGAGACGGCGATCACCCCGGCCTCTTTCAGCTCCCCGATCTCGGCCAGCCGCTCTCCCTTAAGCCCCACCGAAACCGCTCCGATAGGGAAGACGTTTACCGTCCCGATCTCCCGTGCCCGCTGTCGGATATAGAGGGTCACCGCCTGGTTATCATTCGGCGGAGAGGTGTTAGCCATACAGGCGATAGAGGTAAATCCTCCGGCAGCAGCCGCCGCCATACCGGTCTGGAGCGTCTCTTTATGTTCAAAGCCGGGCTCGCGCAGGTGGGTATGGATATCGATCAGGCCGGGCACGACGAGCTTCCCTGTGGCCTCGATGACCTGTGTGGTCTTGCGCTCATCCAGGGATAGGGTGAGATTGCGCTCCAGACCGATGATCTTTCCCCCTTCTACCAGCACATCTAACTGATCATCGATATCCCGCGCGGGGTCCAGTACTCTACCCCCTCTGATCAACAGCTTCATGCGTTCTTCCTCCTGTTTACCCTCCTATCAGGAGATACAGCAGAGCCATGCGCACTGCCACCCCGTTGGTGACCTGATCCAGGATGATGGAATAGGGACCATCGGCAACCTCTGGAGCAATTTCAACACCCCGGTTCAACGGCCCGGGATGCATGATCAGCACATCCGGTTTGGCCCGCTCCAGACGGGCCAGATCGAGGCAAAAGAGGCGAGCATATTCGCGAAGAGAGGGGAGATAGCTCTGGTTCTGGCGTTCCAGTTGGATACGGAGGGCCATGATGACATCCGCACCCTCTATCCCCTCCTCGATGCGGGAGAAGACACGGACTCCCAGCTTTTCGATGTCCACCGGGATCATGGTGGTGGGACCGACGATATTGACCTGCATGCCCATCTTGCGCATCCCGAAGATGTTGGAGCGGGCGACGCGACTGTGGGTGATATCGCCGATGATGGTCACCGTGAGTCCGGCCAGCCTCCCCTTCTTCTCCCGGATGGTAAAGAGATCGAGCAAGGCCTGGGTGGGATGCTCGTGGGTGCCATCACCGGCATTGATGATCGACTGTCTGAGGTGACGGGCCAGGAAATGCGGCACTCCAGAAGCGGGATGACGAATGATGATGACATCGGCGGCCATGGCTTCCAGATTCTGGACCGTGTCCCGGAGGGATTCTCCCTTGACCACACTGCTGGTCGAGGCAGAGATATTGATGACATCGGCACTCATCCGTTTTCCGGCGATCTCAAAGGAGGAGCGGGTCCGGGTGCTCGGTTCAAAGAAGAGATTGATGATGGTCTTCCCTCGCAGGGTGGGCACCTTCTTGACTTCTCGTGTCGAGACCTCTTTAAACGACTCTGCCGTATCCAGGATCAGGGCGATTTCCTCTGCTTCCAGTTCCCGCATACCGAGAATATCTTTCCGCTTGAGATTCATACCCCCCTCTTCATCTTACGCTGTAGTGATAATAACCCGATCACAACCATCCTCTTCCTGCAGCATGACCTGAATCGATTCCTGCCGGGCAGTCGGAACGCTCCGGCCAACATAATCTGCCTGGATGGGGAGTTCGCGGTGTCCGCGATCGATCAATACCGCCAGTTGTATACATTCGGGCCGGCCAAAATCGATGAGGGCATCGAGTGCCGCCCGGATGGTACGGCCGGTGAAGAGGACGTCATCGACAAGAATTACCCGCTTACCGGTGATGGAAAAGGGGATATCGGTCTTCCGTACCTGCAACTGCTCCTTGCGCTGCCGCAGATCATCACGATAGAGGGTAATATCGATACTCCCTACCGGAACCGCTCTCCCCTCAATCTCCCCGATGTAACGAGCCAGACGGGAGGCTAGAGGGACTCCTCGCGTCCGAATACCGACGAGAACGAGATTGTGTCCTCCCCTGTTCCGTTCCAGGATCTCATGGGTGATGCGGGTCAAGACCCGCCGGATCTCCTGGGCATCCATAACCTCTGCTTTGACCTGCTTTGACATGAGCCCTTCCCTCTACGATTCCTCTCCTCTCACCCCTCTCCGCGACGGCAAAAAAAAACCTCCTCACCATCCGGCAAGGAGGAGACATCACTGGAGACCTCTTTAGCGGATAATTTCGATGTAGGCCTCACTGCGGAGTTCCTCCATCCATTTCTGATAGCGCTTCTGCATCTTCTGATTGATCAATATCTTCTCGATCTCCCTTCGTACCGCATCCGGCGGGTGCTCCTCTCCTCCCTGCTTTTCCTCCAGGCGGATCAGATGGAAACCGTATGGGGTACGGATCGGTCCCCTGACCTCCCCTACGCGCATATGGGCCAGGGCCTGTTCAAAGGCCGGGAGCATCTCTCCTTTTTTCAGGTACCCGAGGTCTCCCCCATTGGCCGCACTCGGATCCTGGGAGTACTGCCGGGCGAGTTGGGAAAAGTCCTCTCCGGCCTGTATACGTTGCAAGACGGCTATTGCCTTCTTCCTGGTGGCTTCCACCTCTCCATTGCTCGCCTGTGGCGGCACCAGAAAGAGGATATGCCTGATGCGAAACCGGGTGGGACTGCCGAACTGATCCAGGTGCGTGCGATAGTACTCCTCCACCTCTTCCTCGTCCACATGCACCTTGGAGCGCACCTCCCGGTTCAGGAGCTGGGCCAGCAGGAGCTGTTCTTCTATCCGCTGGCGGTAATCGAGGAAATCGATATCCTCCTCCTGCAGGATACTTTTCAACTCCTCCTCTGTCAAGTTGTTTCGCCGGAGAATGTCCTGCAGGGCAGCATCCACCTCTGCTTCGGAAACACTGAGACCCAGCTTCCGGGCCTGTTGCAACTGCAGGACCCTGTCGATCAACTGCTGCAGCATCTTCTCCTCTATCTGCTGCCGCCGGGCCTCCAGCTCCTTTCCCGAAAATTCGGCCTGCAGACGAGCCAAAAGAGGATAGCCCTCCTCCTGCACCTGGCTAAGGGTGATGATCTCATCATTGACCTTGGCCAGGATCCGGTCGATGATAACGGCATGCCCGGTGGAAACAATTCCCCACAAGAGAAGGAGGATACTTATCCCCAGCCGATTGTGCATGTGGATCGCTCCCCCTTTATCGCGCGGATATGCTCTCCGTCTCGTTTTTCCCTTGTTTCCCCTTGCTCTTGGCGATCCCCACCACGACCATCATACCCGGTCTGAGCATCCCATCAACATTTTCTACCGAGATCCGCACCGGGATCCGCTGTTCTACCTTGGTGAAGTTCCCGGTGGGAGGGAAAAGGGCAAACTCAGAAATGGCTGCCGCCCCTATCGTCTCCACCCGACCCTGAAATTGACGATCCGGATAAGCATCGACCCAGATATCGACCGGGCTACCCACCTGCACATCCCGGATATAAGTTTCCTTGATATTGGACAACACCCACACCCTGTCCAGATCGCTGATGACCAGAACCGGCTGGCCTCGCTGCACCATCTCCCCCAGTTCGACCCTCTTGCGACTGACGATGCCGGTGATAGGACTACGCACCGTGGTATGCTCTAAACGCAACCGCGCAGCAGCGAGTCGCGCCTCTGCCTCCTTGAGTTTGGCCTTCAGGATCTTCACCCGTTCCTCTTTGAGGCTGGCCTGGCGCGTGTCGAGCTGGGTAAGTTGCAGGGCAGCCTCCTGTTCCCGCACTTCGGCCCGCAGCTTGGCGATCTTCTGGCGCCGAAACTCGATCATCTTCCGGTTGGCAACCTCATAGTCATAGCGTGCCTTGGCCTGCTTCACATCCTCCTGCGCAGAGAGGTAGCGAGCCTGGGCCTGTGCAAAGGCGGTTTGGGCAGCATCCCGTCGCTCCCCAGGCACGATCCCCTCCTCATAGAGACGGGTCAGGCGAGAGAGCTCGGTCTCTGCCTGCTGCAAGAGCGTCTTCATCTCCTGCAGACGCGATTCTGCTTCTTTTAAAGCGGCTTCTGCCTCGATGATCCGGTTTTGAATCTGCTCCTCTTCCAGGGAGAGGGCGGTCTCCTCGGCACGCAGTTCCCGTTCCTTGGCGGCCAGGACAGCCTGGGATTTCTCCACTTCTCTTTTTCCCCGTTCCAGGGTCAGGGCCAGATCCTTTTGCGCCTCCCGGAGCTGAGTGCGTAGGGCCTCTACCACAGCTTCTGCCTGGGCTACCTGCACCTGGTAATCGGTCGGATCTATACGAAACAGCACCTGCCCCTCTTGCACCCGGCTCCCCTCATCCACCAGGAGCTCGATCACTCTCCCGGAGACCTCGGGGCTGACCGAAACCATGACCCCCTTGATACGGGCGTCATCGGTGGTCACATGGCTCCGGGCATATACCCAGTACGCAATACCGTATTTTGCCCCGATGACAACGCCGATGACCAAGAGAATCACCGGGAGCATCAGGCGCCAGTTGTGCAAGATCTCCTTAGGTGTCTTCTTCATTCTTCACACCCGGTAGTCTTTGGGGTGTAGCTGTTGGCGGATAAAGGGAAGGGGAAAACACCCGCATATGCACGCTCCCCTATCGGCTGGAGCCCCCCTTTGCTCCCCTCGTTTTCAGATACTAACATGCTCCAGAAGCTGTTGCAAGAGTTTTTTTACCTCCCTGCTCTGCTCTGACCACTCCTGGCCCTGGGGAGTAAAACGGAGGGTATGCTCTGGAACAAACCGGAATTGCTGCGGTCTTTCCTGCACCAGGTGCAGAATCGCTTGCGGAGAGACCGGTGTGGTAGGATGGAAGACGAGTTCGATCGCGGAGCGCGTCTGCTCCACCTTCTCGATGGCCAGCTTCTTGGCCAGGATCCGCACCTCAAGAAGGGAGAGCAGCCGGTGGACAGCATCGGGCAGGGGGCCATAGCGATCCCGAATCTCTGCCCGCAACTCCTCCAGGGCGGAGAGCTCGGTCAGGCCGTAGAGGCGCTGGTAAAGCTCAAGACGTTGGTGAGGAGTAGGGACATAGGTGGAGGGGATCCTCCCCTCGTATCCGAGCTGAATCTTGGGCTCAACCTCTTCCCGTCTCTCCTCCCCTCGCAGCTCACGAATCGTCTCCTCCATGAGCTTGCAGTAGAGATCAAAACCGACGGCAGCGATATGCCCTGACTGCTCCCGGCCCAGGATGTTTCCGGCTCCCCGGATTTCCATATCGCGCAGGGCGAGTTGAAAGCCGGCACTGAGCTCGCTGTACTCGAGCATCGCACTCAACCGTTTCCAGGCCACCTCGGAGAGGAGCCGCTCTCCCGGGATAAGGAGATAGGCGTACGCCTGGATGCGCCCCCGGCCCACGCGTCCACGCAGTTGATAGAGCTGGGAGAGGCCGAAGCGGTCGGCCCGGTTGATGATGATCGTATTCACAGACGGGATATCGAGTCCGGATTCGATGATGGCGGTACAGAGGAGTACATCATATTCACGGGCCAGAAACTGGAGCATGACTCGCTCCAGGGCCTTCTCAGGGAGCTGGCCATGGGCGATGCCGATCCGCGCCTGGGGAACGATCCGTTTGAGATAGTGGTACATGGCCTCAATGCTTTCGACCCGGTTATGCACAAAGAAGACCTGCCCGGCTCGAGCCAGTTCCCTCTCTATGGCCTCCCGAATGACCTGATCACTGAAGCGCATCAGATAGGTCCGCACCGGCAGCCGGTCTTCGGGAGGGGTCTCTATGACGCTCAGATCTCGTATCCCTATGAGGGAGAGGTGGAGGGTACGGGGAATAGGGGTGGCGGTTAACATCAAGACGTCTACCGATTTGCGTAGCTTTTTGAGCTGCTCTTTATGCTCCACCCCAAAGCGCTGTTCCTCATCGATGATGAGCAGTCCGAGATCGTGAAACTGCACCCCTTTCTGGAGGAGCTTATGCGTACCGATGAGGATATCGATCTTCCCCAGGCGTAAGGCCTCGAGTATCTCCTGCTGTTCTTTGCGACTCCGAAACCGGCTCAGCATCTCGATGGTAATCGGGTAGGAGGCGAAACGCTCACGGAAAGTGGCCAGATGCTGGTGAGCAAGAATGGTGGTCGGGACCAGGACCGCCACCTGTTTGCCATCCATTACCGCCTTAAATGCCGCCCGCATCGCCACTTCGGTCTTTCCATATCCCACATCCCCGCAGATCAATCGCTCCATCGGCTTGGGGGACTCCATGTCCCGCTTGACATCAAGGATGGCCTGGTACTGGTCTTCGGTCTCCTCATAGGCAAAGGCGGCCTCAAAAGCCTGATGCCATTCCCCATCCGGGGAAAAGGCAAAGCCTGGTGTCATCTCACGGGTGGCATAGAGCTCCAAAAGCTCCTTGGCCAGCTTCTGGATATCCTCCTTCACCTTCCTCTTCATCCGCTTCCACTGGTTACTCCCCAGCTTGCTCAGGGCTGGGGAACCCTCACCGGCCCCCAGATATTTCTGCACCAGGTAGAGCTTGTCAAAGGGGACGTACAACTTATCCCCATCGGCATACTCGATCTCGAGGAATTCTTGCTCAGCGTTCTCCCCCAGCGCTTTTGCTGTCGTACCGCTCTGGCTGAAACGGGAGAGGGGAGCCTTCTCGCCTCTCACCCGCAGGGTCTTCATCCCCCGATAAATCCCGATCCCGTAGTCCACATGCACCAGGAAATCCCCCACCTGGAGGTCCCGGTAGCGGAGGAGGGCATCCCGGCGTTGGGGCCGGCGGGCTCGCTTGCCCTGACGCTTCTCCGGGGGAAAGAGTTCCTTCTCTTCGATAAAGGCGCAGCGAGCAGCCGGGAACACACAACCGGTGGAAAGGCTCCCCAGGCAGATGGCCAGCGCCTCCTGCCGGGGCGAAGCGACAAACTGCGGATAGGAGGGGAAAATCCTGGCCCCCCAGTCCTCCTCCTTCAATCGCCGTCGTAGCTGCCGGGCCCGCTCTGGTGTCCTGACCACGAAAACAGTGGTATAGCCGTGCTTCACCCACTCCTGTAGCCGCTGTAGCAGGGTCTCCCATCGTCCCTGGTACGATCCGAGAACCTTCCCCTGCAGCCCTTCCAGGTGGGGGGCAGGGATGGTGGTAGAGAGGGCCTGTACCTCTACCCGCTGAAACAGTTGCAGGTACTCTGTACACTCTTCTGGAGTCAGGAAGAGCTGGTCAGGAGAGGGGACCCATCCCTCTCGCTGGCCGGCATCTCTGTATCGCTCTCTGATCGTCTGTCGATACTCCTCCATCTGGACCTGGAATTGAGATGGTTCATCCAGGATGAGGAGGGTATCAGGAGGCAGGTAATCAAAAAGGGTGGCCATATGCCCGTAGAAGAGAGGACTCCACGTTTCCACGCCAGGGGGGAACGTTCCCTGTCGAAGGAGGGCGAGTTTCTCCCGTACCTGCTTCTCCCCTGAGGGGGGAAGAGACAGGGAGGTATTCTCCAGAGAGGCAGCAAGGGTCTCCCACACCTCATCGACCAGGAGCAGTTCCCGTACCGGAAAACACACGGCTTTCTCTACGGCCTCAACTGCCCGCTGGTTCTCGGGTGCAAACCAGCGCATCGACTCGACCGTATCGCCGAACAGCTCGATGCGCAAGGGGAAGGGCATTTCAGGAGAAAAGAGATCCAGGATACCGCCGCGGACACTGAACTCCCCCACATTCTCCACAAACTCCACCTGCTCGTATCCCCAGGCCACCAGCGATCGGAGGAACGCCTCCCTGTCCAGTGTTTCTCCCACCCCGATTTCCCAGCAGAAGTGCTGCACCAGAGAGAGGGGGGGGAGACGACGCCAGAGTGCGGTCAGGGGAGCGACCAGCAGGGAGACATCCTGCCGGTGGGCACGATGCAGCAGAGCCAGTCGCCTCCCGACCACGTTTTTGGGAGGGGAGAGCGGTTCATAGGGAGCAGAGGGGAAGGAGGGGAAGGCACAGACTCGTTGCTGCCAGCCGGGGAGAGAGGCATTCGACGACTGGTCCTGCAGGAAAAAGGTGAGATCCTGCACCAGGGTTGCACAGGTAGAGTCGTTCAGGGTGAGGATGCAGAAAGGCCGACCGGTCTGCTGAAAGAGGTGAGCCAGGAAGAAGGCTTTGGAAGCACCGACCAGGCCTTCAAAGCTCAGCAGTTGCTCCCCGGCCTGTAGAGAGGTGGTTATCGCCGCTACGATCTTCTCATAGGCTGAACCTGAGATTCTAGGATGCGTCATAGAAATGTATACAGGCCTTCCCTGGCAGGATAGGGTAGTCGAGTGTACTTCAGTACTGGTGTATCATGGTATGCAATCGATGTTTCTTAATCAGGTAGCGCATAGAACGAAAGCTCAGGTTTAGACGTCTGGCCGCCCGTTTGATCCCCCAGTTCTCTTGGGTCAGGGCCTTGAGCAGGTATTCCCTCTCGATCCTTTCCAGCACCTTCTTCAGATCGATCCCTTCCTGGGGAAGATCAAAATCGTTGGGGAGAGGGGTAGAAGGTCGCTCGTACAGATTCTCTGGCAGGCTGGCCGGGGTAATCACATCTCCCGGCTCCAGGATCATCGCCCTTTCAATAACATTCTCCAGCTCACGCACATTCCCGGGCCAGTGATAGGCTTCAAAGATCTTCATGGTGGCAGGGGCAACCCGTTTCGGCTTCCGTTTACGCTCCAGGCTGTACTTCTGGATGAAGTGCTCGACCAGCAAAGGAATATCTTCCCGGCGTTCCCGCAAGGGAGGAACTTCGATGTGGATAACATTCAGGCGGTAGAAGAGGTCCTCGCGAAACTGTCCCTCATCAACCGCACGTCTCAGATCCTTATTGGTGGCGGCAATGATCCGGATGTCCACGCGAATCGTCTGCGTTCCCCCGACCCGCTTGAACTCCTTCTCCTGCAGCACCCGCAAGAGCTTTACCTGGAGAGAAGGGGGCATTTCACCGATTTCATCCAGGAAGAATGTCCCCCCATGTGCCGCTTCGAGCAGCCCGATTTTATTGGCGATGGCTCCGGTAAAGGCGCCTTTTTGATGCCCAAAGAGCTCACTCTCGAGCAGATGCTCGGGTAGGGCACCGCAATTGACCGTCAGGAAAGGCTTATCACACCGGGAACTCTGCAGATGAATGGCACGTGCCACCAGCTCCTTACCGGTTCCACTCTCTCCCGTAATCAGGACGGTACTCTTTTCGTCAGCCACCTTCCGGATCAGATCGAATACCACCGCCATCCGCGCTCCCCGTCCCACCAGGAGAGGAGGACGGTGGGTCTCGGCCAGCTTCCGTCGCAGGTATTGATTCTCCCGTTCCAGATGTCGTTTCCTTAGAGCATTATACACGATGAGCTTCATCTCATCAATCTGAAACGGCTTCATGATGTAATCGTAGGCCCCCTTTTTCATCGCTTCTACCGCCGTTTCTGTCGAAGCGAACGCGGTGATCATGATGACCGGCGTCTGGGGGTGGAGTTCATTGACCGCATCCAGCACCTGCAGCCCATCCACCGGGGTCATCTTTATATCGGTGATCACCAGATCGAAGTCATGCTTGTGGAGATACTCTATGGCCTGAGAACCACTCGACGCAGCGGTAACCGTATACCCCTCTTTTTCCAGCATGATGGTCAAGAACTCCCGCATCCCCTTTTCATCATCCACCACGAGGACCTTGCTTGCCGGCATCCAGCAGGTCGCTGGCACGGATGAGCCTGTCTTCTCAGGTACCGAACGCCTTGGCCTCTGCAATGCACTCCCTCCGTTACCCATCTCTGCGTCCTCCTTGTGTCATGCCCGCTTCTTCTCGTCTCCCCTCCTCCCCGGTTAGGGGTAAATAGATCTGAAAGCTCGTCCCTTGCTTCTCCTCACTCTGGACCTCGATGATCCCGCCGTGCTGTTCCACAATACGATAGACGATGGCCAGTCCCAGTCCCGTCCCCCCCTCCTTGGTGGTGAAAAAGGGGTCAAAGATCCGGTCTTTCAGGGAGGCAGGGATTCCGACACCCGTGTCGCGCACCTCCAGGTACAGGAAGGGAGAGGTGCCCGGGATTTTCCGGGTCAAGAGGGAAGGGAGCAAGGGTTGTGAGGAGAGGAATCGAACCGTTACCGAGAGTTCCCCTCCTTGCGGCATGGCCTGTAAGGCGTTGATACCGAGGTTCCAGAGGATCTGCTTGATCTCGTCCGGATCGACCGCAACCTCCTGCTCCACCTGGAGATCGGTACGGACGGCCACGGCCGCCGGTTGCTGAGAGGGATCAGCGCTCTGGAGGAGCAGGGTTAGCGTCTCTTCCACCAGGGTACGGATATCGGT
>RFHZ01000447.1 GCA_003696125.1 Nitrospinota bacterium | reverse complement strand
ATACGGATGATACCAGAGGGGAGCAGAAAGGCCAGGAAAAAGCCGAGGAGGTGGAGGCCCAAGATCAACCGGGTGTAATCACTGCCCAGTCGCTGGAGCAGCCCGAAGGCGAGCCGTTTCCCCAGGGCAGTCTCTGTGATCCCCAGGCTGAGCGTCATCCCGGCAAAGATCAGCCAGATGGCCTTGGTGGCAAAGCCGGCAAAGGTGGCCTCAAAGGAGAGCAGTCCGGTGAGGGGAAAGAGGAAGAGGACCAATAGGGAGGCCTGCTCCATGGGGACCGGTTCGGTCATCCAGAAGAGGAGGGTGCAGAGGACCAGACCCAGGGTGCGCTGGGCCGGGAGAGGCAGGTTCAGGGGAGCCCAGAACCAGAAGAGCAGGATGACCGCAAGCCCCACACCCACACTCAGAGATTGACGGATGTTCACTCCTCTCCTTTTCCTCGGTATAATATAGTAATGGAGACCCAGGAGGATGCTCTTTCTCTCCCCATTCTGCCTGGGCTTTACGTGAATTGCAAGCGTATTTTTCTCTCCGCCCCTCTTTCCCGGCAGAATGGAATTTTTCTCCTTGACAGAAGGAAAAATGGTGGGTATGCTACGCATGTACGCATGATAGAGTAGTGGTACTGTGTCTAGAGAAAGGAGGGAGGCAAGGGGAACCATGGTGTAAAGGAGCTGCTTTCTTCAACGTTATCTCTATCCGAGGAGGGAAGAGGGGAATGAAGAGTACAGATAAAAGGGAGAGATTCCCGAAGAGGTTGAGCAGGCGAGAATTCCTCAAGAATATGGGAAAGGCAGGAGCAGCCCTTTCCGTGGGAGCGGGCGTAGGGCTGTTTGAAGGGAAGCCCCCCCTCTTTGCCCAAACCCGAACGCTACATATCCTGGAATGGAGTAGTTTTGTCAAGCCGGCCGATAAGGTGCGGGACAAGCAGGCGGCAGAATTCGGCAAGCTGGCTGGTGTCAAAGCCCGGGTAGAACACATCAACGCCAACGACCTGCCGGCCAGGACCACAGCCGCCATCGAAGGGGGAACCGGCCCGGATATCATCACCCTGCTCAACAACTATCCACAGTTGTACGCCGAGGGGATTGAGAACCATAACGACCTGATCGAAGAGCTGGGGGGAGATGAAATCTACGAGTTCATCCGGCAGGCGGTACTGGTCGATGGGGTCTACCGGGGAGTCCCCTATCACTTTGGAGGAGGGGCAAACGTCTACCGGAAGGATATCTTCCAGCAGGTCGGCATCAAACGTCCCCCGGAGACCTGGGATGAATACCTGGAGGCGGGAAAGAAGCTCAAGCAATTCGGTATGCCGGTCGGCCAGACCCTGGGCCACACCTTTGGGGATGCGCCCGGCTTTGCCTACACCCTTCTCTGGTGCTTCGGCGGGAAGGAGGTGGATGAAAAGGGGAAGGTAGCCATCAACAGCAAGGAGACGTTGAACGCTCTGGAATTCCTGAAGGAGTTCTGGTTTGCCGCCTGTGACGAGGGAGGACTGGCCTGGGATGACACCAGCAACAACCGGGCCTTCTTTGCCGAGACCATCTCCTGCACCCTTAACGGTGCCAGCATCTACTTCGTGGCCCGCTATGACCCGAGCAAGGCACCGCCGGGCTTTGCGGATAAGCTGGATCATTTCCTGATCCCGAAAGGCCCATACGGTCGCTACCACACGGCCGGTCCCCAGTCGAACTGCATCATGAAGTACTCCAAGAACAAAGAGGTGGCCAAAGACTATATCCGCTTCATCCACGAGGATAAGAACTACGAAGAGTTCCTGGTCACCAACCACGGGTACGTCAACGGTCCGCTCCCCAAGTGGCAGGAGCATCCGATGTGGGAAGAGGACCCGGCCATCACCATCTATCGTGAACTGCCCAAGTACGGGCGGAACTTCGGGTACGCCGGACCGTACAACCGGCAGTCGTCTGAGGTGCTGGCCAAGTACATCATCGTGGATCTCATGGCCAAAGTGGTCAAGGGGGATTCTCCCAAGAGTGCCATTGCCTGGGCAGAACGCGAACTGAAGAACGTATATGAGCGAGGGTAACTAGAGGAGAGGAGGGTACCGGCAGGCCGGTATGTCTCCTCCTCTCACTCCTTCGTCCACACAGAACAGGGATGTGGAGGAAAATGGGGAATAAAAGTGATCTTACCATAACCAAGACCGCAGAGTCCTACTACGAGGGAGCCATAGATCGCCGCTCTGCTTTGACCAAGTGGATCAGTACGGCGTTGGAAAACGAGGCGATTCTCGGATATGTCCTGATGCTGCCAGCCCTCATCCTGATTCTCACCTTCATCGCCTATCCCTTTGTCCTGGGAGTCTGGATGGCCCTGACCGATAAACTGGTCGGCAAGGTGGGACATTTCATCGGCCTGCTCAACTTCCGCCGCATATTCCAGAGTGAAATCTTCTGGCGCACAACATGGAATACCTTTATCTTCACTCTGTCCGCCACCTTCCTGAAAACCGTGCTCGGCATGTGGCTTGCCGTTTTGTTGAATCGAAAGATCCGCCTTGCCCGCTTCATCCGTGCCACCGTCCTCCTCCCCTTCATCGTGCCCACCGTGTT
>RFHZ01000446.1 GCA_003696125.1 Nitrospinota bacterium | reverse complement strand
CCAGGGACCGGTACCGATGGCACCGCGGGCGATGTACTCTCCCCCGTTGGGTTGTTTGACCTTATAGGTTCCCAGCCAGGTGTTGGCCGGATGTCCCCGGATCTCTTCTGGTGGAATATCCTTGTACGCATGTTCCGGCATGATGGCGATCGAGCCCATGACCCATTCCAGAAAGAGGGACGTATACCGGGGCAGGGTGACCGTGATCTGGTATTCTCCGGTGACCTTGTACGCTTCTCTTCCCCCGAAGATGCGTTTCAGGGTGGCGTTGTACTCACTCCCGTACCGCTCATCCAGGATGACATCCCAGGTAAAGCGGACATCCTGTGCCGTGAAGGGCCAGCCGCTGTGCCATTTCACCCCTTTGCGGAGGTTAATGGTCCAGGTCAGGCCGTCTTCCGAGACCTGATAGCTCTCGGCCAGGGCCGGAACCAGTCGCTTGTTCTGCCAGCTTTCGTACTCGAGGAGGCGGTTGTGCACCGGGCCAAAGACGTTCGATTCATTGTACCCGGCGGTGTACATGGGTAGGAGGTTCGTCGGCTGGGGGTATTCGGCAAACGTTGCCGTTGCCTTGTCTCCGGCCCCTTCCATGATCCAGTTTTCCGGCCGGGGGTAGAAGACCGGGTTGAAGGTGGTGCTGTCAAAGCCTTTGAGTTTGGGGTTGATGGCGATGACATCTTCCGGGTAGAGCAGGATGATCATCGGCTCGTTCTCGTACCACCAGAGCTGGAAATCGGTGATGGCTGCCATATGCTCTTCGGTGGTCTTGGCAGTGGTGTACCGGTCGAGGATACGATCCAGTTCCGGGGATTCGATGTAGTAGTAGTTGGGGCCGTTAGGGGGGATCTGGGAGCTGTGGAAGAGGGTTTCCGGGTGGGGGACGATGGTGTTGTAGTAGTAGCGCTCGAAGTAGATGTCCCATCCCCCCTGGGCATGCGGTTTTCCCTGGCCGGTGGTACGACGGGGGATGATGATGCTCCAGGGGACGTACATCGATTCCACTTCGATCCCGAGTTTTTCCATCTGGGCCACAGACAGGGTTCCCCAGACCATACGGGCCGGCTGGTTATTCGGGATCATCACGTAGGTCTTAAAGGTGGCGGCCAGTGCTTCAGAGATAAAGTTGGGGAGCAGGCCGGTTGTTAAACCGGCGCCGAGCAAAGTAGACGTTTGTAGAAACTCTCTCCGGTTCATGTTCATGAGTCCTTGCCTCCCTCCAGGCCCTGCCTCCGTGATAACAGGGGTTCCGGATACGGGCCCGCCGGCATCCAGAACCTCGCCAGATAAACCGATGGATATGCTCAAAATATACTTTTAGTATATTTTTGTCAACTCTTTTTTAAGATTCCTCTTCCCGGGGACGGTAGGGTATGGGGGTGAAGAGGAAAGAGGGAGGTTTGGAAAATCTCCGTTATGCGGCTGCCCAGGCTTCGGAAAGCAGTTCGGCCTGCTCCAGGACGGTCTGCGTGGCCTTTGCCTGCTTGCCCGGGGGATAGCCATGCTTGCGGAGGATGCGCTTGACGATGACACGCAGCTTTGCCCGCACGTTCTCGCGTACCGTCCAGTCGATGGTAACGTTGGCCCGTACCGCAGCCACCAGTTCCCGGGCGATGTCACGCAACGTTTCGTCACCTAACACGGCTACGGCGCTGTCATT
>RFHZ01000445.1 GCA_003696125.1 Nitrospinota bacterium | reverse complement strand
TTGGGCTGTTGTCCAGCGTTGCAGCCTGTGCATCGCCACCCCGTGATTCAGAAAACCCAGGGAGAGATAGAGAGCCAGGATGATGGTGGCGATCAGGTTGCGATGGGCAAAGAGCGCGCCTCTCCTCCAGCGGAGAAGAAGGGGGAGGAGCAGGATCAGCCAGATATAGGGATCGACGATAAAGACGGTATCAAAGCTCAGACGAGCCTTAGAAAACGGATAGAAAAGCATGGTACCGTAGGAGGTGACCAGGTCAAAGAAGATATGGATACCCAGACCTCCCAAACTGGCCAGGTACAGGGTGGAGAAGCGCCGTTCTTTGAGGAACCATCGTTTGGTCACCCCGGCCAGGAGGAGGGCCAGCAGTGATGCCCCCAAGATCGAGTGGGTCAGTCCCCGGTGGATCTGCAGGTGTTGCAGCGGATTCCCGTTGGAGAAGAAGACATCGATGTCCGGAAACTCGCTGCAGATGGTGGTCAGTATGACCATGCCCCGCTCTTTTCGTTCCGGCCAGATCGAGCGGGCTATCATTCGTCCGAGCAGCACATGGGTAAGCGGGTCCAGATCTGTTCTCCTTATACCTCTTCCTTTTCCGGCACAGTGGGGAGGGAAACCTCTTCTTCTCCTGGTTGCTGTTCTGGATAGAGGAGGGCCCGCAGCTCTTCTCCTTCGATCACCTCCTTTTCCAGGAGGCGTTTGGCCAACAGCTCGAGTCGATCCCGCCGCTGCTCGAGCACCTGTTTGACCCGTTCGTAACTCTCGGTGACGATCTTTTCCACTTCCATATCGATTTCCCGGGCCGTCTCCTCGCTGTACTCGCGGGGCGAAGAGAGGCTGCCATCCAGGAAGAGGGGACGTCGTTCCTTTTCAAAGGCCATGGGACCAAACTTCTCGCTCATGCCGTATTCGACCACCATGCGCCGGGCAATATCCGCCACCCGTTGCAGGTCGTTCTGTGCCCCGGTGGAGACCTCATGGAAGACGAGCTCCTCGGCCACCCGTCCTCCCAGCAGGACGGCGAGTTTGTTTAAGAGTTCGGTCCGGGTCATCAGATAGCGATCCTCCAGGGGCAGTTGCAGGGTATAGCCGAGTGCAGCCACCCCGCGGGGAATGATGGAGATCTTGTGCACCGGGTCGGTGAAGGGTAGGGAGGCAGCAACCAGGGCATGCCCGGCCTCATGGTAGGCCACGATCTCCTTTTCCCGGTCGTTCATCACCCGGTTCTTCTTTTCCAGTCCGGCCACCACTCGCTCCACCGCTTCCTCCAGGTCGGCCATCTCCACCTGCGTCTTATTGCGGCGGGCAGCCAGCAGGGCCGCTTCGTTGATCACATTGGCCAGATCGGCACCGACAAAACCGGGAGTGCGGGCCGCGATGATGCTGAGGTCAACGTCAGGGGCCAGCTTGACCTCCTTGGCATGCACACGCAGGATCGCCTCTCTCCCCTTGAGGTCGGGTCGATCCACCAGCACCTGCCGGTCGAAGCGACCGGGACGGAGCAGGGCCGGGTCGAGCATCTCTGGCCGGTTGGTGGCGGCCAGGATGATCACCCCTTTACGGGAGTCGAAACCATCCATTTCTACCAGGAGCTGGTTGAGGGTCTGTTCCCGCTCTTCATGGCCTCCGAGCGGACTCGATCCCCGCGCCTTGCCCAGGGCGTCGAGCTCGTCGATGAAGATGATGCAGGGCGCTTTTTCCTGTGCCTGGGCGAAGAGATCACGCACCCGGGCGGCTCCCACCCCGACGAACATCTCCACGAAATCAGAACCGCTCATGCTAAAGAAGGGGACCTTGGATTCCCCGGCCACGGCTCTGGCCAGGAGGGTCTTCCCGGTTCCCGGGGGACCGATGAGGAGCACCCCTTTGGGGATGCGTCCCCCCAGGCGCTGGAACTTCTGGGGGTTTTTGAGGAACTCGACCACCTCCTGCAACTCCTCTTTCGCCTCATCCACCCCGGCCACGTCGTCGAAGGTGACCTTCACCTCGTCTTCGGCGTAAAGCTTGGCCCGGCTGCGGCCAAACGACATCACCGTTCCCCCTGGTCCCATCCGCCGGAAGATGATGCTCCAGATCCCGAAGAAGATGAGGATGGGGATGATCCAGCCCAGAAGAGCCGGGAGCCAGCGGTTCTCATGGCGACCCGTATAGCGGATGTTCCTGGCATCCAGCTCCTTGACCAGCTCCGGGTCTTCGATACGGATGGTGGTAAAGGTCTTCTCCGGGAGCTGGGCAAAGGGGAAAAAGGAGGGGGGTGGAGCCGGTGCTTTCTCTGCCGTCTGCTTCTGGATGATCTCCCCCCGGATGGTGTCTTTGGTGATGATCAGGTTATCGACCTTCCCTTCGCGTAGCAGTCGTTTAAACTCGCTGTAGGGGATCTTTTGGGTGTCTTCCACCAGCAGGGTGTGCTGGATGAAGATCAGGATCAGGAGCACGGCGAGAAAGTACCAGATGGAGAATTGAGCCCGCTTGGGGAGCTTTTTCCGGGAGCCCTTTTTCTTCTTGGGTCCCTCAAGCTGGGTATTAAGCCATTCCCAGAAAGGGGGCTGCTGGTTATCGTTGCGCTGCGTTGCCATCTCTCTCTCCTCCTCTCCAATAATTTACCATATCTGCGGGCAAAAGCAATGTCAGGGAGCGAGATTTTCTCCAGACAGGACCTTTAGTCCCACCACACCGGTGACGATGAGCAGGATACAGCCGATACGGAGGAGGTCACGCGATTCCCCGAAGAGGAGGATGCCGAGTAGAGCCGTTCCGGCGGCTCCGATCCCGGTCCAGACCGCGTACGCGGTGCCTACCGGGATCGTTTGCAGCGCGACAGAGAGAAAGTAGAGGCTGAGTAACATGGCCAGAATGGTGCCGATGCTCGGCCAGAATCTGGAGAAGTTTTCTGTGTATTTCAAACCGATGGCCCAGCCCACTTCAAAGAGGCCGGCAATGAGCAGCGAGATCCATGCCATGACGTTTCCTTCCATGAGAGGGTGGCAGCGACAGGAGACATTGACCTGCGGAGACCAGAGATGATGGCGCGGGGAAGCACCTACGAACCAGGCCGGGATTGGGCCTGCTCTGCCCACCGTCCCCGTACCAGATCCACGGCCACGCGAATGGCGGCAACCAGGTTCTGGTGGTCGGCAACGCCTTTTCCTACGATGTCGTAAGCGGTACCATGATCCACCGAGGTCCGGATAATGGGAAGCCCGACGGTCACATTGACTCCCTGCGAGAAATCGGTCACCTTAAAGGGGATATGCCCCTGGTCGTGGTACATGGCGATCACCCCATCGTACCGCTTCTGCATCGCCTGCACAAAGACCGCATCCGGAGAGATCGGCCCCTCCACCCGCCAGCCGCGTGCCCGCGCCTCAGCCACTGCCGGTCGGATCTCTTCCTCCTCTTCCGTGCCGAAGAGCCCCCCTTCCCCGGCATGGGGATTGAGTCCGGCCACGGCGATACGGGGTTCGGGAATGCCCAGGCGCTGGAGTTCCCGGTGGGCCAGCGCGATGACCTGCAGGATCCGCTCCTTTTTCACCCGCTGACACGCCTCGCGCAGCGAGACATGGGTGCTCACGTGAAAGATCCGCAGGTAGCGGGAGATCAGCATCATGGTGTAGTGTCTGGTCTGGGTCTGCTGGGCCAGGATTTCGGTATGCCCGCTGTGCATCAATCCGGCCGCGTGCAGGGCCGCCTTGTTGAGGGGAGCGGTCACGATGGCATCGACTTCCCCCTGGAGGGCGAGCTGGATGGCCCGGGTCAGGTAATCGACCGATGCCTTGCCCCCGGCAGCGGTGGCAGTACCGAGGGGTAGGGTGTCCGCATCCAGGGTACCACAGGTGAGCACATCGATCGTCCCGGGGGTAAAGCGAGCCTCGGCAATGCTCTGGATGGGATGGAGCTGCACGCTTCTCCCCAGGAGACGGGCTATCCGTTGGAGCATGCCAGCGCTCCCGATGACGCAGGGGGAGCAGAGCTGGTAGATCTCCTCCATGGCCAGGGCTTTCAGGATGATCTCCGGCCCTATACCGGCCGGGTCTCCCATGGTGATGGCAATTTTCGGTTGTTTTTGTTCCTCTTTTCCCATAAAAATATCCTTAGTGGTACTCGATGAAAGGTCTTGCAGGCTATCCCTCATATCATACCCTGTGCCTGGTTCCTCTGCAAGAGGAAAGGAAAGAGGAAAGAAGGGAGAAGAGAATGAGCAGGGTTCTGATTGTGGCTGATGACTTGACCGGGGCGGCGGACAGTTGCCTCCCCTTCCAAAAACTCGGCTACCAAGGTCTGGTCCTCTTTGATTTGACCTATCTGGAGACCTCCTATTCCAACTATGACGTTCTCTGTATCGATACCGAGACGCGCCACGCCTCTCCGGCCGAGATCGAACGCCGGCTGGATGCGCTGCAGGCGTTCCTGGCCGGTCCTCACCCCCCAGAGGTGGTGTTTAAGAAGGTCGATTCCACCCTGCGTGGATCGATCGGGGTGGAGATCGACCGTCTGGTGGCCTTAGGAGGCTTTCAGGTTGTGATCGTTGCTCCGGCCTTTCCCCGGCAGGGACGACAGACCATTCACGGGGTGCATTTTGTCAACTCCATTCCCATAGCGCAGACCGAGTTTGCCAACGATCCCCGCTTCCCGGTCACCGAATCGCATCTCCCCACCCTGCTGCGCCAGCAGACGCAGCATCCGGTGGTCCACATCCATTACGAAACCCTGGCCAAGGATGAGGAGACCTTTATCCAGGCCATGCAGGCTTATACCGGTCCCTATCCGGTGGTGTTCAGTTGCGATGCCGTCTCGGACACCGATCTCCAGATGATTGCGGTAGGAGGATTGGCCCTGTCCCGGCCGACGCTGCTGGTAGGATCGGCCGGGCTGGCAGAGCAGGTGGCTCTCTGCCTGCACCGCCAGCAGCGCTTCCTCTCTTCTGTGCTCATGATCACCGGTTCTCTCAGTCACGTCACCCGTGATCAGATCGATTATGCCACGGCGCAGGGGGTCTCTACCATCTTTCTCGGTGGAAAATCGCTGGAACCCTCTTCCCCGGAACGGGATTTGCTGGCCCGCCAGATCCGGGAACGTATCGCCCAGGGAGGGGATCTGATCCTTTCGACGCAAGACGAGACGGGAAAGGTGAGGGAGCAGGACAGCCCGGCCCTGGAGCATCTCTACGATTTCCTCAGCATGGTGGTGAAAGAGGCGGCCAAATTCCCCCACCTGCGGGGTCTGGTGCTGGTAGGGGGAGAGACGGCGCTGCACATCATTACCGCCCTGGGGGCCAGCGGCTTAAAACTGGAACGGGAGATCCTCCCGGCCGTGCCTGCTTCCCGGCTGGTGGGGGGACCCTTTCGAGGCCTCCCCATTGTCACCAAGGCGGGTGGGTTTGGGACACGGGAAGCCCTGCTCCGTTGTCTCGACTTCTTAAAAGGGAAGCCCTAAAGGGATCGGTCCAGCCGGAGTAGCGTTTCCAGGAGGAGTTCTACTCCAGGAGGGATGGCGGCAAAGTCGGTCCATTCCAGGTGACTGTGACTGCGACCCTCCTTGCTGGGCACAAAGATCATGCCGGCAGGGACCACGGTGGCGAGATTCATGGCATCGTGTCCGGCCCCGCTGACCATGATCCTGGCATCGATACCCAGATCGGCTGCTGCCTGCCGCATCGTCTCGATGATCACAGGAGAGAGGGCTACCGGACGGCCATCCCCCAGCACCTCGATGGTGGCTTCTACCCCACGCTGTTTGGCGATAGCGGTGATGCGGTCTTTGACCCCCTTTACCACCCGGGCCTTGCGTTCGAAATCGATATCCCGGATATCGATGCCGAGCGAAGCCTTGCCCGGCACCACGTTCATCACACAGGGCTCGACGTGCAGGATGCCCACGGTACCGACCGATGGGGCTTCTCCCAGGGCCTTGACCCGCTCCTCAACGGCGAGCACCATCTCGGCGGCCGCCACCAGCGCATCCTTCCGCAAGGGCATCGGGGTGGTCCCGGAGTGATCGGCCCGTCCGATCACCTGCACGGCCAGCCGGGTGGAATTGGCGATATCGGTGACGATTCCCACCGCCTTTTGCTCTGTTTCCAGGATGCGTCCCTGTTCGATATGGAGTTCGAGAAAGGCGGCGATCTGGCGGGGATCTCGTTGGGCATCCGTCACCTTTTCGGGGGAAAGGCCTACCTGGCGCATCGCTTCTGCGGCGGAGATACCGTGCAGGTCACGGGAGGCAAGGAAGCGTTCCAGGTTGAGGGTACCCAGCATGGCGCGGCTACCGATTGTGCCGGTGCCGAAACGGGCCGATTCCTCACCGGTAAAAGAGACCACTTCCAGGGGGTGCCGGGTGCTGATCCCCTGTTCCTGCAATACCCGCATGATTTCCAGGCCGGCAATGACACCCAGGGCACCGTCGAAACGACCCCCGTTGGGGACCGTATCGAGGTGTGAGCCGAGCATCAGGACGGGGAGATCGGCTTCTCTCCCCTCCCGCCGGGCAAAGAGGTTTCCGATGGCATCGGTTCGTACGGAAAGACCGGCTTCGGCTAACAATTCTCCCATCAGTTGCTGGGCCTGTCGCTCTTCGGGGGAGAAGGCGAGTCGTGTCACCCCTCCCTCGGCAGTACGTCCGATCTGGGCAAAACGTTCGATCTCGGCTTGCAGGCGTTCCTGGCTGACCCGTCCTGTCACTCTCTTCCTCCTTATGCGTGGTTCATAGTCGATATCCCTTGACTGCTTCTCTTTTACCCTTTTTCCGCACTCTTGTAAAGAGTTTTCCGGGGAGGTTTTCTTTCCCCTTGCCAGGAGCTGCCAGGTAGAGTAAACTGGAAAGAAACGCAGGCTGTTTAGCGAATGGTTTGGATGAAAGGAGCATATGAGTGGCGACGTATGAAGAAGGGTTAAAGGCGTCCCCTGAAGAATTCTGCCAGCGCATGGTGCAGACCTATCCGCTCCGTTTCAGCGAGCGTTTTTGGGAGATCTTTGATCGAGAAGTGGTCCCCAAGCTTCCCTCCACGCCGCTTGTGGTCGATCTGGGTACCGGACCCGGTCTCTTTGTGCAGGATGTGGCGCGTCGTTTTCCTGGTGGTCGCTTTTACGGCTATGATCAGAGTCCGGCGATGATCGAGTATGCCCAGACCTTAGACTGTGGGGAGGCCCGGGTGGAGTGGAGGGTGGAGGATATCTCTGCCCAGTTTCCCCCTTTTCCCCCTGCTTCTATCGATCTATTGGCCATCAACTATGTGTTTCATGGCTTCGACTATCCCTTACCGCTGCTCGATCAGATCGAGGAGAGGTTAAAGCCGGAAGGGATTTTCCTGCTGTACGACTGGTTACGCACCTCGCTACCCGAGTATCTGGGCTTTTTCGATCAGATTCCTGAGCCGATGGACATGGAGCGACGCTACCTCCAGTTTGCCCGTCACAACCGCTATACCCTCTCCGATCTGACCTGGCTTCTGGAAGAAGCCCACCGGTTTCGGGTCCTCCAGGTGTACCGGATGACCCGCTATCATACGCTTTTTTTGCTGCAGCGAGCCAGCGGCTCGTCATAGGGAGGAGAGAGAGATGCTCCGTCCACGTCTGGTGCATGTCGGCATGCGGATGCGTCGTCAACGGGATCCCCAGATTGCCGGCACCATCGTGCTGGTCACCCCGGGTCTGATCGTCTGGGAGGCGGATACCCTCTTTACGATCGAGTACCGGGGGAAGGTCTATCCGGCCAAGACGATGCGGTTTGCCACCCATCAGGAGGTCTGGCAGCTCCTGACCCCGATACGAGATGAACCGCGGTAGCTGGAGGAGAAAAAGGCAGAGTTTCCTGTTGACTGGGGCAAAATATATGGTATTATAAAGAGGTATAGGGGGCTGTGGCGCAGTTGGGAGCGCGCATGACTGGCAGTCATGAGGTCACGGGTTCGAATCCCGTCAGCTCCATCCTCCAAAAGCAGGGAGCCAGCGAGCATGGCTGGCTCCTTTTTTGGTGCCGATTGTGCAGTAATCGTGCAGTTGACCCTCCAGTTGGGCCACCGCCTGCCGCTTATGCCCGGGGGAGGCATGGCACAAGATCAGGCACCGCCTCTTCTCCCTTCCCAAATAGCGGAACAAAACACACCTCACCCCTTGTCCCCCAGGCAAGCCCTGGGTACCGGTGTGACGGTAAAAGTTCACGCACGAAGGCTGCAAAGCGAGAGATGCGTAAAGACTAGATCAGACCGCTCTCAGCTTTCGCGACTCTGTACCTTGCGCGGATCGACATATGCGCCACAGGTGGTGCAGACATAGTCGCCGGTCGGCTCTCCCTGATCGTACTGCTCCTCCTCGATATGCGGGTGGTCACAGGGGGGATTCCCCTCTGCCTTCCACGCTTTTCGTAGCCGTTGGGCAGTATGCATCTTCATGACAGGCCTCCCTCCTCGCTTTAGAACCTCCCCAGCCGCCACCCAGATCCAGCACCGGCCGGGAAGGATCCTGGTTGGAGATAAACGACGCTGTTAGGAAAAGCTTTGCAGATGGGCATGACAACCGGAGCGGTCTCTCCAGCAGGCGGTAGGCAAGTCGGTGTACATCTATGCAGAGGAAAAGGAGCAGGAACTTCTCCTATCTTCATAGTATATTTTTTCTGCCCAGAGCATGTCAACAAAAATGTTTTGGGACTCATCGCCTGCCTGCTCCAGGGAATCCATGTGCTGCTGTAGGGGCACAGCGGTGCTGTGGCGTATCCCTGTACAGATGCTTCCTGCGTAGTAGGGTGAGCGGATTCTCCGACAGGACTTCCAGGCATCATCTGTTGGGGATACCCGGCCCGTTTCTCCTCTTGACAGGAGGGAGGGATCGGGGTATAAGGCAGAAGGAGTAGAGATCTTCAACGTTGCGGTTTTCGGGAAGGAGGGCAAACAATGCAGATCGGCATCATCATGTTTGTGACCCACAAGACCATCGATATTATCCCCCTGGCCCAGAAGGCGGAAGCCCTGGGTTTTGAATCTCTCTGGCTCCCTGAACATCCGATCTATCCGGTGCATACCCAGACCCGCTTCCCTGGCAGTCCCGACGGTCAGGCCCCAGAATACTATAAGCAGTTGGTGGACCCGTTTGTGGCTCTCGGTGCGGCGGCAGGAGTAACGCAGACCCTCAAGCTGGCCACCGGTATCTGTCTGGTCCCGGAACGCAACCCGCTCTTGCTGGCCAAGGAGGTGGCCACACTGGATCTGGTCTCCCGGGGCAGGTTCCTCTTTGGGATCGGGGCCGGCTGGTTGCGGGAGGAGGCAGAACTCCTGGGTGCCGACTTTGATCATCGCTGGACCCAGACGCGGGAGGCGATCCTGGCCATGAAGGAGTTGTGGACCAAGGATGAGGCTTCCTTCCAGGGAACCTATTTCTCCTTTCCTCCGGTCTGGTGCTATCCCAAGCCGGTACAGAAGCCGCATCCCCCGGTGATTCTGGGAGGGGAGGCGAAGAACGTGTTGAAGCGGGTGGTGCAATGGGGAGACGGGTGGCTGCGACGGGCACGGGCGGTCAGCATAGATGATCTGGCCGCGGCCCGCAAGGAGCTGGATCGTCTGGCAACCGAGGCGGGACGTGACCCCAAATCGTTGACCATCACCATATTCCGGGCCGAACCGGATCCGGCGTCCAATGCCCGCTATGCAGAAGTCGGTGTGGATCGGGTGCTCCACCTCATCCCTTCTGTCCCGGAGGCAGAGGCACTGGAAGAGCTGGAACGGCTGGCCGACACGGTACGACCCAGGGGATAAGAGGAGCTGGCGGGACGATTCTCGAGTGAGGGGAGAGGAAGCGATGCCCGAAGTTGAGCTGAAAGGGAGTGATGTGGTGGTGGTAGGGGCGGGAAATGCGGCCCTTACCGCTGCCCTGGCAGCGCGAGCCGAGGGAGCCAGCGTGCTGGTGCTGGAGAAGGCGACCCGTGAACTGCGGGGTGGAAACACGCGCTTTACCGGAGGGCTGTTCCGCTGTACCTATAACGGGATAGAGGATCTCATCCCTATTGTCGGTGACAACGACGATCCGAGCACGGTCCTGGTGGAACCGTACACCCGGGATGATTTCCTGCACGACATCGCCCGTATCTGCGGGGGACAGGCCGATCCGACCCTCAGCGAGATCCTGGTGGACCGCTCCTATGACACGGTGCGCTGGATGGCTGATCTGGGGGTGCCCTGGGAGTTTAACCGCGCCGTCGGTGCCGTCACCCTGGCCGGAGCGGAGAAGGTCAAGCTCCCCTTGGGAGGGGCTCTGCGGACCCAGGGGGAAGGGGTAGGGCTTTCCGCCAGTCTCTTCCGGCTGGTAGAAGCCGCAGAGATCCCTGTGCTGTACGAGACCCAGGCTCTCCGTATCGTTACCGCTTCCCAGGGACAGGTGACCGGGGTCGAGGTGCGAGGACCAGAAGGGATTCGTGTCCTGAACTGCCGGGCACTGGTGCTGGCCAGTGGAGGTTTTCAGGCCAGCCCGGAGATGCGCACCGCCTATCTCGGCCCCCACTGGAGCCTGGTCAGGGTCCGGGGTACCCGCTTCAATACGGGGGAGATGATCCGGGCCACGCTGGCTATCGGTGGGCAGAGCTATGGGGAATGGTCAGGCTGTCATGCCACCCCTATCGATGCCGATGCGCCTGCGTACGGTGATCTGCGTCTCACGGACAAGACCAATCGCCTCTCCTACCCCTTTTCCATCATGGTCAATCTGGATGGGGAGCGCTTTGTGGACGAGGGAGAGGATCTGACCCTGTACACCTATGCCAGAATGGGGAGGGAGATCTTGCAGCAACGGCAGGCCATCGCCTTCCAGATCTTTGATCAACAGACCATCCCCCTGCTGGAGGCCCGGTACAGCACGGGCACACCGGTGGTGGCCGATACCTTGCCTGCTCTGGCCGACCGTCTTGCCGAGCGGTACGGTCATCTGGGCTTTCAGAAGGAGCGGTTTTTAGAGACGGTGGAGACATATAACGCTGCGGTGCAGCCGGGAGTGTTTGATCCGAACCGGCGGGATGGGAAGCGGACGGTGGGACTGCAGCCGGAGAAGACGAACTGGGCGCTCCGGATCGAGGTCCCCCCCTTTCAGGCCTATGCGGTGACCGTAGGGATCACCTTTACCTTTGGCGGGATCCGCATCAACGGGGAGGCAGAGGTGCTGGATCACCTGGATCGTCCCATCCCGGGACTGTTTGCCACCGGTGAGATGACCGGAGGGTTCTTCTACCAGAACTATCCTGGGGGAGCAGGGTTGATGCGGGGAGCGGTCTTTGGTCGGCTGGCCGGCACCCATGCTGCCTGCCTGGCGCGGGAAAGGCGTTCTTAAAGGTTTTCAGGCTCAACGCCCTCCCCGCTGCCTTCTGTTTCCCTGCCTGCGATTGAGCTGGGTTTTCTCAACAGCAATGCGCATGATGTGTGCCCAGTTTAGGGACGTTTTGCCGCGTAGAGGGGGTACAAGGGGCTGCCCCTCTTCTCCCTCCTTACCCTGGAAGTTCATACGACCTAACGGCCAGCCGCAAGTCACATGTCAAGGGCTGACCCTGTTAAGGTATTTGGCGACAGAGGCGGGACGAGACCCGAAGTCGCTGACCATCATGGTCTCCTGGTAAGTTGAAACAGATACCCACTGTTCTTGTCGATTGATTCCAGGTGTGATATGGCGTAAACTAAAGAAGATCGATCTGTTATAGGTGCGCAGGCCTGGGAGATGGCCAGGTTTTTCCCCGTTACATCTCCGGAAAAGGGAAAAGGAGAAGCATGGCCGTGGAAGAACGTTTCGACCGGTTGGAGATGGCTCTCAGCCGTCTCACCGAAGCCCAAACTCAGACCCAGGAGGCCTTGACCCGC
>RFHZ01000444.1 GCA_003696125.1 Nitrospinota bacterium | reverse complement strand
TTCAACAAGGCCTGGGCCAGGCCGACACGCTGTCGATACCCTTTGGAGAGCTTGCCGATATAGCGGTGGGCAACATCGCGGATACCACATTCCTCCATTACCCGCTCGATCTGCGCCCTGCGGTTCTTTCGTTCTACCCCCTTGATCTCGGCGACATAGTGGAGATAGCTCTCTACAGAGAGATCGCCGTACAGAGGAACATTTTCCGGCAGGTAGCCGATATGCCGGCGGGCCTCCAGCGACTGCTCAAAGATATCGAATCCGGCAACCGTCGCCTTCCCCCGGGAGGCGGGCATGAAACCGGTCAGGATACGCATCGTGGTCGTCTTTCCCGCCCCGTTCGGCCCGAGAAAACCGAGGATCTCGCCTCGCTCTACGGTAAAAGAGACATCTTCGATGGCTGTGACCGGACCATAATACTTACAGAGGTTTTCTACCTCGATCATGGTACGCTCCTATTCTCTGGCTCCTTCCCAGGATCACCCCTGTTTCTCAGCTCAGGTACTCGACATATCCTGTTATTATGCCGTGTCTCTTCCCGCTTGTCAATCCCTGGACCCAGAGGGCGGGGGGAGGCCGGGAACATCCTGGATTTCGAAGATGATCTCTCCTGGCCGGGCCAGGCCGAGCTCTTCCCGGGCAATCTTCTCGATATAGTCGGGATCATGCTTCAGCGCATGGATCTCCTGCCAGAGAGCTCGATTCTCCTGTTGCAGGAGCTGCAGACGTTGCCGCATCTCCTGCAGATCCTGTTCCAGGAAATACACCTGCAGGATCCCCTGGTCACCAAAGACAGCCATCCCGACCAGGAGCAGTGAAAGGAGCAGACTGACCATGAACCAGAAGCGTGGGGTCCGTATCGTTTGCCGGAGAGATTCCACCTGTCACCTCCCCTCTTCCCGGTGTGCAAGGCAGAGGTGCTATGGGGTTCCTGTCTGCCTGTACCTGCGAAAAACCTCCTTCCCTGGGTAATGTGCCGCTTTCCCCAGCTCCTCCTCGATGCGCAGCAACTGGTTATACTTGGCCACACGATCGGTGCGGGAAAGGGAGCCGGTCTTGATCTGTCCGGCATTGAGTCCCACCGCCAGATCGGCGATGGTGGTGTCTTCCGTCTCCCCGGAACGATGGGAAATCACCACCGTATACCCCGCCCTTTTGGCCATCTCCACGGCATCCAGCGTTTCGGTCAACGTGCCGATCTGGTTCACCTTGATCAACACGGAATTAGCCACTTTTTGCCGGATCCCCTCCTGAATGCGCTCCGGATTCGTCACAAAGAGATCGTCACCCACCAACTGGATCCTGTCACCCAGGGCTTTGGTCAGCTTTTTCCACCCCTCCCAGTCGTCTTCTCCCATCCCGTCTTCCAGCGAGATGATCGGATATTTATCGAGGAGACCTTTGTAAAAACAGATGAGCTCATCGACCGACTTTTCTTGTGGGTCTTCTGCTTTCAAAATGTAACGCTGCCTGGACTTGCAGTACATTTCGCTGGCCGCAGCATCGATGGCCAGGAGCACATCTTCCCCTGCCCTGTACCCGGCCTTGTCTATGGCTTGCATAATCAGGTCGAGGGCTTCGGCATTCGAGCTCAGATCCGGGGCAAATCCCCCCTCATCCCCCACCGCCGTGTTATACCCTTTACTCTTCAGCACCTCTTTGAGCCAGTGAAAGATCTCTGCACCCATGCGCAGGGCTTCGGCAAAAGAAGAGGCCCCGACCGGCACGATCATGAACTCCTGGAGATCGACGTTGTTATCCGCATGCTTCCCCCCATTCAGAATGTTCATCATAGGAACCGGGAGCTCTTTGGCATTGACGCCCCCGATGTACTGATAGAGGGGAAGCTCCACCTCTTCGGCGGCGGCCCGGGCCACGGCCAGCGAAACCCCCAGGATGGCGTTCGCCCCCAACCGGCTCTTGTTTTTCGTCCCATCCAGGTCTATCATGACCTGATCGATGAGCGGCTGCTGTGTCGCTTCCAGCCCGATGACGGCAGAGGCGATCTCCCTGTTGACATTCTCTACCGCTTTTCTTACCCCTTTCTCCTTATAGCGACGCTTGTCCCCATCCCGGAGTTCCAGGGCTTCGTATTTCCCTGTAGAAGCCCCGGAAGGGACGGCAGCCCTCCCCTGGGCTCCGCTTTCTAACAAGACATCGACTTCAACCGTTGGGTTCCCTCGTGAATCGAGGATCTCTCGTCCTTTGACCTGCACAATCTTGCTCATGGTGTCCCCTCTAGCGCTGCTTTGAATCCTTTTGTACTGGCGGCAATGGTTTGTTCGATATCCTCGCTGGAGTGGGCGAGGGAGAGAAAACCGGCCTCAAACTGGGAAGGGGCAAAATAGATCCCCTCGGCGAGCATGGTGTGGAAGAAACGGGCATACTGCTGGGTATCCGAGCGTTTTGCCGAGGCATAGTCGGTGACCGGTCCCTCCTGGAAAAAGGTGCAGAAGCAGGAGCCGACCCGGGTAGAGAAGGTAGGAATGCCCACCTTCTCGGCCGCCGCCTTCATCCCTTCGGTTAACCTCTGTGCCCCCTCTTCCAGCTTCCGATAGGTCTCCTCTTGCGACAGGATCTTCAAGGTCTCGATCCCGGCCATCATGGCCAGGGGGTTACCGGACAGGGTGCCGGCCTGATAGACCCCGCCCAGAGGAGCAATGGTCTCCATGATCTCTCGCTTCCCTCCAAACGCGCCTACCGGTAAGCCTCCCCCGATGATCTTTCCCAGAATGGTGAGGTCAGGAGTGACCCCGTACAGGCTCTGTGCTCCCCCATAAGCGACCCGGAAACCGGTGATCACCTCATCGAAGATCAAGACGATTCCATACTCGCTGCAAAGCCGGCGGATTCCTTGTAAAAACCCCTCCTGGGGAGGGATAACCCCCATGTTGCCGGCAATCGGCTCCAGGATGATACAGGCGATCTCTTCCCCCTGCTTGCTTACCACCTCCTCTACCGCACCCAGGTCGTTGTAAGGGAGGCTGATGGTGTTCCGGGTATAATCCTCCGGCACCCCCAGGCTGTCCGGTATGCCGAAGGTGGTGGCCCCTGAACCGGCCTGCACGAGCAATCCATCCACATGCCCATGATAGCAGCCATCGAATTTGATGATCTTGCTGCGCCTGGTATAGCCTCGGGCCAGCCGGATGGCGCTCATCGCTGCCTCTGTTCCCGAGTTTACCATACGAACCAGCTCGATGGAAGGGACCGCTTCGGTAATGAGGCGTGCCAGCTCTACTTCCAGTTCGGTAGGGGCCCCGTAGCTGCTCCCGTTTCTGGCCGCTCGCTGGATTGCCGCCACCACCTGCGGATGGGCATGTCCCAGGATGAGGGGTCCCCAGGACCCGACATAGTCGATATAGCCGTTCCCGTCCACATCGTAGATCCGAGAACCTGCTGCCCGTTGAATAAAGAGCGGATGGCCTCCCACGGCACGAAAGGCGCGTACCGGGCTATTTACCCCTCCGGGGATATAGCGTTGCGCCTGGGCGAAGAGTTCCTGCGATCTTTTCGTTTCCATGGATAACTCCTTTTGCTGGTGTGATACGACATGATACCGAAGCGTAACTGCTCAGTTTCCTGCCTCTCTCTATGTCTCCTGCGTCCCTGTCATGTACTTGCCGATGAGCAAGGCATACTCCTGCCTGAGGGGTTCTGGAATGGCCTCGGGTGAGGTCACGATGGCTCCCTTGAGCGCCTCAGCACAGGGGCAATCCCGGGGAAGAGGAAAACGGGATACTGCTTCGCCAATGATCCGCTGGGCCGTCTGCACGTTTTGCTGCATGATCTGGAGGATCGATTCCACCGAGACATCCTCCTCTTCCTCGTGCCAGCAGTCGTAGTCGGTGACCAGGGCCAGCGTCGCATAACAGATCTCTGCTTCTCGGGCCAGTTTCGCTTCCGGGATGTTGGTCATCCCGATGATATCGACTCCCCATTGACGATAAATCCGGGATTCGGCACGGGTAGAAAACTGAGGTCCTTCGATACAGAGGTAGGTTCCCCCCGCATGCATGGAAGCCCCGACCTGACAGCCTGCCTCGAAGAGGAGGCGGCTGAGGTGAGGGCATACCGGGTCTGCAAAGGCGATGTGGACGGCAATCCCTGGAGGGAAAAAGGTCTGGATACGGTTTTTGGTGCGATCAAAAAACTGGTCAGGAACCACGATATCCCCGGGACGAATCCGCTCCTGCATGCTCCCCACGGCACTGACCGAAATGATCCACTCCACCCCCAGCTTCTTCATCCCATAGATATTGGCTCGAAAGTTCAAGGCAGAAGGGACGAGTCGGTGTCCCTGTCCATGCCGGGAGAGAAAGACGACTTCCCTCCCGGCCAGTTTCCCGATCAGATAGGCATCCGACGGTTCTCCAAACGGGGTATCGACCTTAACCTGGTCGGTGATCTGAAGATCCTGCATCCTGTATAATCCACTACCCCCGATGATCCCGATACGCGCTTCGGTCATTTCTTCCTTTCTCCTTTTTTACCGGTACGGGGAGAAGACCCGGTTTTCACTCCTGTTCCATCTCCTGGCAGATGAGATCCCCCATCTGCTTTGTTCCCACGACCGTCGTGTATGGGCCCTGCAGGTCCGGCGTGCGATACCCCTTGGCCAGCACCTTCTCCACTGCCCGCTCAACACGATGGGCGAGGTCGGGCCGGTGGAACGTGTAGTGGAACATCATGGCTACCGAAAGGATGGCAGCGATCGGGTTGGCCCTGTCTTGACCGGCAATATCGGGTGCACTCCCATGCACCGGCTCATAGAGACCAAACCTTCCCCGCAGGCTGGCTGAAGGGAGCATGCCGATCGACCCGGTCAGCATGGCCGCCTCATCGCTCAGGATATCGCCGAAGAGGTTACCGGTAACAATGACATCGAACTGTCTGGGATCCCGCACAAGTTGCATGGCGCAGTTGTCCACATAGAGGTGACTCACCTCTACCTCTGGATACTCGGCGCTGATCTGGTTGACGATCTTTCGCCACAGCTCGCTGACCTCCAGGACGTTGGCCTTGTCTACAGAGGTGAGCTTCTTGCGGCGCTGTCTGGCCAGCTCAAAGGCGAGGCGTACAATCTGCTCGATCTCCTGGCGGGTATAGACCATGGTATTGACCGCCTTTTCTCCGTCTTCCGTAATCTCGATTCCGCGAGGAGCGCCGAAATAGATCCCCCCGGTCAGCTCCCGCACCACCAGGATATCGATCCCTTCCACCACCTCCCGTTTCAGGGTCGAAGCCTCGATCAAAGGACTCAGCACCTTGGCCGGACGGAGGTTGGCATAGAGATTAAGGGCCTTCCGGAGCTGGAGAAGTCCTCGTTCCGGTCGCAAATCATAGGCCAGGGTATCCCATTGCGGGCCTCCTACCGCTCCAAACAGGACGGCATCAGCCTGTTGGCAGAGGGTAAGCGTCTCTTCGGGTAGAGGGACCCCCCATCGCTCAACCGCTCTCCCTCCGATGTCACCCCACCGGAAGGAGCAATCGAGGGAAGCCAGGGAAGCCAGGGTTCGACAGACCTTGACCGCTTCACCCGTCACTTCTTTGCCGATGCCATCACCGGGCAAGACCACAATCTCGCAGCGCATCTTCTCTTCTCTCATCACTCGGGGCTCCTTTCCCCACAGGTCCTCGTCTCGCTATTTTTGCTCATACCAATATGTGTAGCACTGATCCAGGGATTTGTCAATTCTGTCCTCCCGCTTTCCCGAGGACACCTTCCTGAACGGGCAGACCGATAGGGAAGACGGCACGGGGGCATATCATAAGGAGAAAGGGATCCTGAGGAGCCCTGTCTAGCCACTCTTTACTGCCTCACCGGCTGGCTCAGGAGACAGGAAGAGCGATACGTGCCGGTCCATCGTTGTCGATGATGATGACATCTCCAGCCACCGCATCTACCAGTGCCTGGAAACTCCCATCCGGGTTGGCCGTCAGCGAAACCACCGCGCCGGTTCTGGCATTGGTGAGGTTCACACGACTGCTGGGGAGCACCGCCCCTGCCTCTCCTTTGACCGTCGCCGTTCCATCACCGTTATCCATCACGAGGATACGGGTATTATCCGGGGGAGGAG
>RFHZ01000443.1 GCA_003696125.1 Nitrospinota bacterium | reverse complement strand
GAACTGGGCGGATCACCTTCAGATGAGGAGATCATTGATCTGGCGACTGATCAGCAACGAATCCTGGTAACCAATGATAAGGGATTCGGAGAAGAGGTCTTTCATCACAAGAGTTCTCTTCCAGGTGTCCTTCCACTTCGGTTTGGTAGGGAAGATGCCTTCTTAAAAGCTCAAGTGCTTTCGACAGTAGTAGAGCGATTTCATCAGCAATTAGTGGGGATGTTCACCGTGGTTACGCATAGACGGATAAGAATGAGAAAACTTCCGCAATGAGAACTAAGAGGCAATATCAGAATCAGAGATGAACGAACTACTCCAGTTATCGCAACCCATCGCAATCCAGCCATCTTGTACAATCATATCTCCCAATTGATGTAATATACCCTACTATTTTTTGCGTGCCTTGAAGCGGAAGGCATCCTGCCGGATCAACTCGTAATAGGAGCCGAAACGGGTGGCATTGATCTCGGCCAGTCGATCAGGCGGGTCCTGGGCCGGATCTTTAAATATCCGCAGCAGCGTATAGGTGGTGGAACGCTCCGCCGGTATCCGGCCCATTTCCCGGGCCAGGGCACGGAAGGTAGAAGGGGTCTGGAGCTGGCCAAACTGGGCCCCGGCTGCAGTGGAGATGCTCTCATTGATCAGGGTACCCCCCAGATCATTTGCCCCGGCCATCAATCCCACCTGAGCCAGCTTGGGTCCCTCTTTGACCCAGGAGACCTGGATATTGGGGATCCATCCATAGAGCATGATCCGTGAAACGGCGTACATCTTCATGGTCTCGATACCGGTCGGACCCCGCCGCAAACCGGGAGGAGGATGGTGCTTGGCCATAGGGGCTTCGGCATGAATGAACCCCAGGGGTACGAACTCGGTAAATCCTCCCGTCTCTTTCTGCAGGCTACGCAGCAGATCGAGATGCACGGCCACATCATGGGCGGTTTCGATATGGCCGTACATGATGGTCGAGGTTGTAGGGATGCCCAAACGATGAGCGGTACGGATGAGATCGACCCACTGGGCCGTGGTGATGCGTCCGGGCGAGATGATGTTACGGATGCGATCGACCAGCACCTCGGCCGAGGTGCCGGGGAGACTCCCTACACCGGCATCTTTGAGGGCGCGCAAGTAGTCGGCAACGCTTACCCCGGCGAGTTGCGCTCCGTAGAGCACCTCTTCCGGGGAAAAGCCGTGGATATGGATCTCAGGCACGGCTTCCTTGATGGCCCGGCAAAGGGTCACGTAGTACCAGCCATCCATGCCAGGGGGGAGTCCGGCCTGGACACACACCTCGGTCGCCCCCAGTTCCCAGGCCTCCTGGGTACGCCGTACCACCTCTTCTACCGGCAAGAAATACCCTTCGGCGCCTTTGTGGCCCCGGCTAAAGGCACAAAAACCGCACCGTTTCACGCAGACATTGGTAAAGTTGATATTGCGATTGACCACATAGGTAACGATCTCTCCCACCGCCTCCTGTCGCAGGTAGTCGGCCGTGGCAAACAGGGGGAGGAGTTCGGCCCCCCTCGCTTCCAGGAGTCGGGTCCCTTCCTCGACACTGATCTCCTTACCCGATAAAGCCTTTTCGAGAATCCTTCCCACCACACGACCAGCCGAGGAGAGAGAAAAGGAAGAGAGGGCTGAAAACGCATCTGGGGTCAACATGCTCTCTGGGATCATAGCGCTCCTTTAGGGCAAAGTCGTCTCTATCTAATCGATGTCGTTTATCCCAACCAGAAAACTCTTCCCTATTTTCTCCCCCTTTCTCATCGTTGTCAAACCCTTTTTCTCCCTTATCCCCTGCAGTGCACAAAAACCTGTGCACTGTGCACAAAAACCTGTGCATTCTCCAGATCCCTCCAGAAACCTGGCGGTCACAGGCTCTCGCTTCCCTTTCCCCTCCTCGGGCCGGGTGCAAACCTCCAAGACTCATTCCAGATCATGGGCATAGCCTGAAGATCATAACATATTGAATCTTCTGGGGAAAACCGATGATCCCTCCCGGGAAACCCTGCTGGCATGGTGCTTGCTCAACCGGTATAACAAGCGACAAAGAGAGGCGTTTGCCATTTATAGTTGAGTTTATCTATAGAAAGACGTCAGGAAAAGGGAGGGAAGGTCATGCGGAAGATCGTTGCCACAGTATTAATCATCACCGCTCTTCTGGTCTCGGGAGTATCGGTTGCTACCTTTCACGGCTCAACGATCAGCATAGCCTATGCGGCTGGTGGAGATGGAGGAGAATAGCAGACTCCCCCTCCGAATTAAAAATTAGACTATGGATAAAAAAGGTGCGTAATGCACCTTTTTTGTTTCTCAGCCCTCCTTTCCCTCGCAAAAGGCTTGACAGCTCCTCCCGAGTCTGTCATCATGAAGTTGGTGGCTTGACAAAAGAAAGAGAGGAAGGCAATGCGCCCAGCAGATCATTCCCGGATGGTGTTCTTCAGGCTCAACTCCTCCAGGCTTATGTGGATATACCCCCTTCTCCTTTCACTCTTGCCGGTGTTTTTCCTGGTCGCCTGCTCACGGGAATCTCCACCGCACGATGAATCCGCTTCCTCCCAGAAAGTCGCTGCTTCCTCTCCAGTAGAACAAGGAAGACAACCACGCTACGGCGGGATTTACCGCCGCCCTCTTCGTAACGAACCCCCTACCCTCGATCCAGCCTTTGTTACAGATATATTCGCTATTACTGTTACCAATGAGATCTTCGATGGTCTGGTCCAGTTTGACGGAGATCTCAACGTGCTCCCCGCCCTGGCCCGTTCCTGGGAGGGGAGCCGGGATGGCCTGACCTGGACCTTTCACCTGCGGGAAAAGGCTCAGTTTCACAACGGAAGGGTGGTTACGGCACACGATGTCGTCTATTCCTTCACCCGCATGTTGAATCCAGCCATGAAATCTCCCAATGCCTGGCTCTTTGAAAAGGTAAAAGGGGCGGAAGCCTTTAGGAGAGGAGAAGCCTCTACGGTCAGCGGTTTCGAGGTAAAGGATGAGCACACGCTGACCATTACCCTGGCCGAACCGTTTGCCCCCTTTATCACCCTGCTCGGCATGGCCCAGGCCAGGGTCGTTCCCCGGGAAGAGGTCGAGCGAGCAGGAAACGAGTTTGGCCGGCATCCGGTAGGAACCGGCCCTTTCCGCTTTGTCCGTTGGGAAAAGGGAAAAGCGATAACCCTGGAGGCCAATCCGGTCTATTTTGAGGGACGTCCTTATCTGGATGGGATTCGTTTTGTCCTGTTCAGCGGTTCCGATACCACCCACATCTTCCAGGAGTTCGCTGCCAATCGCCTGGAGGATGCCTATATTCCCCTTCCCCAACGGAGTCAACTGATTCAAGACTCCCGTTTTACCCTGGTCAGGAAACCGACCCTGAGCCTGCTCCACATCGGCATGAACAACACCATCCCCCCTTTGAACGATCCCAAGGTCAGACAGGCCCTCAACTACGCCATAAACCGGGAGCGGATCAACCGGGAGATCCGGCAGAACCGCTTTGAAATCGCCACCGGTATCCTTCCTCCGGGCATGCCGGGCTACAATCCCAAACTGGCAGGGTACAGATACAACCCGGAAAAAGCCCGGCAACTGCTGGCCGAGGCAGGGTATCCGGAAGGGAGGGGATTCCCTGTGCTCGAGCTCTGGACCAGTGCCAAATCGGCGGTGGTACGCCAGGAACACGAGGCGATCCAGAGGGATCTGGCAGCCATCGGTGTCCAGGTAGAACTCAAATTCGCTCCCAACTGGGCTACGTTCCTGGAGATGCTCAAACAGGGAAAAGCTCCTCTCTATCGCCGTGCCTGGTACGCAGACTTTCCCGATCCGGATAACTTCCTCTATGTCCTCCTCTACTCCGAAAGCGCGAACAACTACTCTCGCTACCACAATCCCCAGGTCGATACCCTCCTGCGGCAGGCCCGGGCCGAAACCGATTATTTGAAGCGCATCGAGATCTATCGGGAAGCTGAGAGGATCATCATGCAGGATGCTCCCTGGATCAACCTGGTCTATTATACGTATGAGCATCTCTTCCAGCCCTATGTCCGGGGAATCGAGATCAATGCCCTGGGGGAGATGTCTATCCCCATGAAGAAGATCTGGCTGGATAAGGCAAGTGCTGAGATGCAAAGTGCGCTACGGAAAGAGTGATGATACGTAAATGTCCCCTGGGATCCTGGTTTGCTCAACTCCGCCTGCGCACGAAATTTCTCCTCTCTACCTGTACCCTCCTCTCTTTACTACTCATCTTTTTGCTCATTATCGTGGAAAAAGAGCAGCGAGCGGTCATCACTGCAGAGCTGGAAAAACGGGGACGCACCATTGCCGGTAATCTCGCTGCGGTCAGTGTCAAATCCCTGCTCACCTATAACTACGTGACCCTGGAACAGGATGCGGAGAAAGTGGCGAAGGATGAGGATGTGCTCTACGTCATCATCCTGACCAAAGAGGGGAAGGTGGCGGCTTATAGTGGTCGAGATGAGAAGCAGGGAGAGGTACTGAAAGATCCGGTCAGCCAGAAGGCGATGCACACTCGCTCTCCCCTGGTGCAGACCGTGTACAATCCGGTGACGCAAGAGGAGGGTCTCGACTTTGCCGTCCCGGTCTTTGTTCCCCCCTCCCATGAGCGCTGGGGAGTGGTGCGGGTCGGTCTTTCCCTGCGGGCGATGCGTAAAGAGATCGCCCGTACCCGCCGCTATATCACTGGCCTGGGGCTCCTCATTCTGCTTATAGGTATTGGGGGCGCCACGATCATGGCACAGCGGATTTCCTCCCCGATCCAGCAACTGGTGGCCGGGGTCATCGAGGTGGCCAGGGGGAACCTCTATCACCGGATCAGGGTGGAATCGGGAGATGAGATCGGCCATCTCGCCTACCAGTTTAACCAGATGACCGTGCAACTCCTGCATCAACGCCGGCAACTGGAGATCAAGCATCAGGAACTGAACCAGAAGCTGAGAGAGATCTCATTGCTCAAGAATTATAACGACAGCATCCTGCGCTCCATGACCAGCGGAGTGATCACGCTCGATCTGCAGGGGAGAATTGTGACCCTGAACGCCATGGCAGAACAGTTGCTGGAGATGCCGCTGGAGCGGGTACGGGGAGTGCTCCTCACCGATCTTCTCCCTGACCAGACCTTTACCTCCCTGCTCCTGAAGACCTTAGAGAAGGGAGAATCCCTGCACCAGAACTGTTCGGTGAGGCGGGAAAAGGGGGACGCCCTCCCCATCAGCATGACCACGTCTCTCCTCAAAGATGATGCCGGAAAGGTGACCGGAATCCTGGGGGTGTTTCAAGACCTGTCCACCATCCGCGAGCTGGAGCAGCAACTGCGGCGAGCCGACCGGCTGGCTGCCGTAGGCACGCTGGCTGCCGGAGTGGCTCACGAGATCAAAAATCCGCTGGTCTCCCTAAAGACCTTTACCCAGATGTTACCCCGCAAGAAGGACGATCCTGGGTTTTTAGCCAAGTACATGCGTATCGTCCCGCAGGAGCTGGATCGGGTCAACACCATTGTGGAAGAACTCCTCACCCTGGCCCGTCCTTCCAAGATCCTCTTACGTCCTACCGCTATCAATGACGTGCTTGCCCATTCGATCGAGCTCTACCGGGAGCAGGCAACAGCAGCAGGAATCACGATCAGAGAAGAGTACACCCCAGACCTTCCCCCTATTTCAGCCGATCCTGATCACCTCAAACGGGTCTTTGGCAACCTGATCACCAATGCCCTGCAGGCGATGCCCCAGGGGGGGGGTCTGACCGTAACCTCCCAGCTCGTTCATCTGAAAGTCACAGAAGTCCCTGCCTACCAGAATAACATGCACTCCTCAGGAGGCGGGAGTCAGAGTACCCTGGAGTTTGTGCCCTTTGTAGCCATCCGCTTTACCGATACCGGCTGTGGGATGACTCAAGAACAGCTCGATGCCCTTTTCACCCCCTTCTTTACCACCAAAGGGAAAGGTACCGGACTCGGTTTGGCCATTTCGCATAAGATTATCGAAGAACATGGGGGCATGGTGCAGGTGGAGAGTCAGCCGGGGAAGGGGACCACCTTTACCGTACTGCTCCCTTTTCTGTATCCTGCTTAGAGGAAAGCCTATGGAAGCACTATCACCCACCATTCTGGCTGTTGATGATGAACCCTCTGTCCTGGAATCGTACCGCCTCATCCTCGAAGATGAATACCATCTGCTCACTGCTCAGGACGGGGAGGAGGCACTCAAGATCCTCAACCAGCACAATGTCGAACTGGTGCTCCTCGACCTGAAACTTCCAGGCATCAGTGGGCTGGAGGTGCTGGAGCGCATAAAACAGTTGGATGAACAGCTTGATGTGATCGTGATTACGGCCCTCAACGAGGTGGAGTTTGCGGTAAAGGCGATTAAACTCGGGGCGTACGATTACTTTACCAAACCGTTCGATATCGATAAGCTCCTCACCACCATTCGTCGGGTCTTCGAGCGACAGGCCCTCTTGAAAGAGGTCCTCTACCTCCGACTGGCCATGGAGCAACAGCAGTTTATCAACATGGTGGGACGCAATGCCAAGATGCTCCAGATCTTTGATCTCATCACCCGCGTCGCACAGAAGAATGTTACCGTCCTGATTACCGGTGAAAGCGGTACCGGCAAAGAGCTGGTGGCCCGGGCCATTCACCAGCATAGCGATCGGGCCCATAAACCCTTCATCGCCGTCAATTGCGCTGCCATCCCTGAACACCTGATGGAGAGTGAGCTGTTTGGACATGAACGGGGAGCCTTCACCAGTGCGATTGAACGCCGGCTGGGGAAATTTGAGCTGGCGCATGGAGGGACCCTCTTTCTCGATGAGGTCAGCAGCATGCGTATGGAGCTGCAGGCAAAGATTCTCCGTGCCTTACAGGAGAGAGAGATCGAGCGGGTAGGGGGACAGCGCACCATCCCTGTTGATGTGCGGATCATTGCCGCCACCAATCAAAACCTCCGGGCCCTGGTCAAGCAAGGGAAGTTTCGCGAAGACCTCTACTACCGGCTCAATGTGGTCCCCATCTTCCTCCCCCCTCTCCGGGCACGTAAGGATGATATCCCGTTGTTGGTAGAGCATTTCCTGGAAAAATATAATCGACGCTTCCAGCGGTCGGTAAAAGGGTTTACTCCCAGTGCCATGGAACGGCTCCTCCAGTACGACTGGCCCGGAAATATTCGTGAACTGGAGAATATCATCGAGCGTCTGGTCGCCATTACCACCAATGAGTACATCCAACTGCGAGAGCTCCCCATCGATCTCTCTACCACCGAACCCGACCTGACCGCCACCCTGCTGGAAGAGAAGCTCTCCCTCCGCGAAGCCCTGCAACTCTTTGAAAAGCACTTCATTTTGCATACCCTAGAGAAGGTGCGCTGGAATCAGACCCTTGCCGCCAAGATGCTCGGTATTCATCGCAATACCCTGGCGAGTAAGCTGGATGCCCTCGGACTTCGGCAGGAGGGTCGTTCTTCCTCGGATTCCTAAGAGAAAGGGAGGCCTCTCCTCTTCCCCCTTACCAGGAGCGCAGGTGCTGCACACTGCCCGGTGCATTCTGCACGAAACAGGAGGCATCTCGACGTTAACTTCCCCCTATCACCTTGATTTTCCTGACTATTTCCCTCCCCTCCTCCTGGCATGGTATTTGCTCTCTGTCCAGAGGACAGAGAAACGTTATCGTTATCCGGGAGAGAGGAGGTGCTACAGCATGCCTTACCATGATCTCGTTTGTTCGGAGAAGGTGGCATACGGCAGCCAACAGTTTCGGGTGAATGTCTATCGTGGTGCACGAAAGCATGGACGGGTTCTCCATACAGCAGAAACGACCCTGGCACCGGGAGATAGTATTGTCAGCGATGGGTATTCCGTGGATGAAGTGCTGACGAATTTGAAGACGATCCTCCCGCTGGCTCTCCACTCTCGGCTACTTCTCCGTGAGCTGGAGGGGATATCATAGAGAGTCTTTCCAGGCAGCAAAGGGGTAATAGTTGTCGATACGCTTTCGGGGAGGAGTCTAGCCTGCTCCACCCCGAAGGCAAAGGTGCTATGGTCATGGGAAGGGGGAACGCGGAATGGAACGGGAGAGAACCGTGTTGGTGGTCGATGACGAAGAGAATGTGCGGGAATCCCTGGCCTTAATCCTGAGTGATGAGTATAGAGTACTGACGGCTGCCAGCGGCCGGGAAGCGTTGGCCAAGATCGAGCGTGAAAGACCGGGTATGCTCTTCCTGGATATTCGTATGCCGGAGATGGATGGTCTGGAGACCCTGCGCCGGATTCGCGAGAGAGATCGAGAGCTCGATGTCGTCATCGTCACGGCCGTGGATAACCCTGTTGTCCCGGTAGAATCTCGCCGGCTGGGTATCTCCGGATATATCGTAAAACCTTTTGAGGAGAAGCAAATCAAGGATACGGTGGCAGACCTCTTCTCCAAGAAACGTTCAGCGAAACGAAAAGCCGGTTCGCGATCAGATGCGGAGGTCATTGCCCGCCTGCAGAGGTTGGAGACGGAACTGCAGGAAACGCGGCGCTTGCTTCTCCATACCACCAAGCTGAGTACCCTGGGAGAAATTGCTGCTGGTGTGGCGCATGAGATCAAAAATCCCCTGACCAGCATCTCTACCCTGGCCCAGATCCTTTCCCTCAACGCCTCCCTCGATGCCACATCCAGGAACTATCTGGAGACCATCGAGCGAGAGGTCCAGCGCATACTCAAAATTCTCAATCGCGTGCTCGATTTTAGCCGTCCTGCCAGCGGCAAGTATCAACGAATCGACGTGAATGCCGTCCTGCAAGAGGCAATCGTGTTCCTCGCCCCCCAACTCAAGAAGCGATCAATTGTCCTGCAAGAGAGGTACGCTCCTGGTGAGTTACCGGTACAGGGCGAGGCCAGTGAGTTGAAACAGGTCTTCATGAATATTATCCTCAACGCCATCCAGGCCATGGATAGGCAGGGGAGACTCACCATCTCCACCCAACTTGCCGCCCCCTCCGAGCAGGAGGGCAAGGAGGAAGGCCCTGGGGGGAAATGGGTACACATCCGCTTTCAGGACACCGGATGCGGGATACGGCCAGAAGATCTGGAGAGGATTTTTGATCCCTTTTTCTCGACCAAAAAGGGAGAGCAAGAAGGAGCAGGACTCGGTTTAACGATCAGCCAGGATATCATCCGTGCCCATCACGGGACGATCACCGTGGAGAGCACCTGGGGGAAGGGGACCACCTTTACCATCCGTCTGCCCGCTTCAGTATAGATGGTGCTGGGCGCGATAGGCGGTGAGGGTATTCTGCAGCAGGGTGGCGATGGTGATGGGGCCAACCCCGCCCGGGACCGGAGTAATCAGGGAAGCCTTGGGAAACACACCATCAAAATCGACGTCTCCCACCGTCTTTCCCGCAAAGAAGCTGATGCCGATGTCGATGACGATGACTCCCTCCTTGACCATGTCCGCGGTG
>RFHZ01000442.1 GCA_003696125.1 Nitrospinota bacterium | reverse complement strand
CTAGAGGGGGATGGGAATGGGCCGGTGGCTGACTATCTGGACCCGCGGCCCCGCGATTTCACCCTCGGATCGTACAAACTGCGTACCACCGAGAGTGGAGAGCCCCCTCTGGATGAGGACCTCTTCCAGACCATCTCGCGGGGCATACCGGGGACGGCCATGCAGGGTTTCGCCAGCATCCTCAGTCCGGAAGAGCGCTGGCAGGTCATCTACTTCCTCAAGAGCTTTGCCGCCGACCTGTTCGAGGAACCGCCGGTACGGGCGGAGATCGGTCCTGAACCCCAGGTCTCTGTGGAAAAAGGTAAAGAGGTTTACCAGAGAGCGAAGTGCTGGGAGTGTCACGGGCAAGAGGGGCGAGGAGATGGTCCCTCGGCGGCCAAGCTCAAAGATGACTGGGGGTTCCCCATCCTCCCCCGTGACCTCAGCAAGGGCTGGCGGTATAAAGGGGGCACGACGCTCAAAGAGATCTTTACCCGCTTTACGACCGGCATGGACGGTACCCCCATGCCTTCCTATGCCGATAGCCTCTCCGAAGAGGACCGCTGGCATCTGGCCGCCTATGTGCAGTCCCTGATCAGAGAACCGGCCAGAGGGGAGCCGGTTCTGCGGGCGAAGCGGATGGACCGTCCTCTCCCCCGCACCCCGGACGACCCGTTGTGGCGGGAAGCTGAGCCCTTAGATGTGCCCCTGAGTGGACAGGTGGTGGTGGCGCCTCGCTGGCAGACCCCTTCCGTAGACCTCATCACCGTGCGCTCCCTCTACAATGATAAGGCCATCGCTTTTCTCCTGGAGTGGGATGATCGCTTTAAAAACACCACGCACACCGGGGAGCCTCTGCCGGTGCAGGATACGTACATGCAACCGGCCCTGGCCAGGCAGGGGAGCTTCCGTGATGCTGTCGAGATCCAGTTCCCGGTCCAGATCCCGCAGGGGGCAGAACGCCCCTATTTCTTCCTGGGACAGCCGGGAAAGCCGGTGTATCTGTGGCGATGGAAGGCCGACCGGAATGAAGATGCCGGCAAAGGGAGTCCGGTAGAGGAGCTGAATGCTACCGGTCCCCAGAACCCTGTGCTCTCTCAACCTCCTGAGAGCCAGGAAGTGGAAGGGAGAGGGGTCTGGAAGCATGGACGCTGGCAGGTGGTCATGATACGGGCACGAGAAAGCCAGGACCGGGAAAGGGATATGGTTTTCCAGACCGGAAAATTGATTCCCATCGCCTTTCATGTCTGGGACGGTGCGAACGGGGAGCGAGGTTTACTCTGTGCCATCTCTTCCTGGCAGTTCCTGGTGCTGGAGTCTTCCACTCCCCCCCGGGTTTACGTTTACGTCTTCCTGGCTGTTATCGGCAGCTTTGGGGTCGAGTGGTGGCTTATCCGCTGGGTGCGTTCCCGTTCTGCTCCCTCCCGGCCGGACTCCGCAACTAGAGGGTAAGGAGGCGCTGGCCGGTGAGGTTTTGGGGGACCGGGAGATAGCGCTTCTCATGAGAGAGCAAGAGACTGCGTGCAGAGCCTTGGGGAGGAGAGCATGTTTAAAAAGATCTATGTTCCTGTGGACAACTCAGCATACTCGCACCAGGCGGTAGAGATGGCGATAGCCCTGGCCAGGACCTGGGGGGCTACCATCGTGGCCAGCCATGTCTATGCGGCCAGGATGCACGATTATCGCTTTAAGCAGATGGAGTACACCCTTCCCGAACCGTACCAGGAGGAAAGAGAACTGGAACGGCAGCGCAAGATCCATGACTCCCTGATCGCCAGGGGACTCCACCTGATCTCCACCTCCTATCTCGATCTTGTGAAGGCTCGCTGCCAGGAGGCAGGAGTCCCCTATGAAGGCAAGGTTTTCGACGGGAAACACTATAAGGTGCTGGCAGAGGATATTGCCCGGCACGATTACGATCTGGTCATCCTGGGGGCGCGGGGGCTGGGTGCGGTAAAGGAGAGTATGCTGGGTAGTGTCTGTGAGCGGGTTGTTCGCCGGATCAAGCGGGATGTCCTGGTGGTTAAAGCTGACGAGAATGCCCTGGACACTGGTGAAACGATCCTGGTAGGAATCGATGGGAGTCCCCAGTCCTTCGGGGGACTCAAAACGGCACTCCTGTTGGGAAAGGCCCTGCAGAAACCGGTGGAGGCGGTTGCCGTGTACGATCCTTTCTTCCACTATGTGGCCTTCAGGGGAATTGTCAATGCCCTCTCTGAACAGGCGGCCAGGGTATTCCGCTTTCATGAACAGGAGCAGCTCCACGAGGAGGTCATCGATACCGGGCTGGCCAGGATCTACCAGTCCCATCTCGAGGTGGCCAGACGCATCGCCCACACAGCGGGGATGGAGATTCGACTCACCCTCCTCACAGGCAAAGCCTTTGCCAAAATCCTTCACCATGTCCAACAGGTACAACCGTGGCTGCTGGTCCTGGGACGGATCGGGATTCACAGCCAGCGGGATGAGATGGATCTGGGG
>RFHZ01000441.1 GCA_003696125.1 Nitrospinota bacterium | reverse complement strand
GCCAGTGCCACCGCCTCCCGCACATTCTGGTCTACCAGCAGGATCGTGATCGCTTCTTCCTTCAGTTGGTAAAGCTTGGCATATATCTCCTTGACCACAAGCGGAGCCAGGCCCACGGTCGGCTCGTCCAGTACCAGCAGTTGCGGTTTGGGTACCAGACTCCGGGCGATCTCGAGCATGCGATGCCCGCCTCCGCTCAGGAGTCCGGCCCGCGTATGCCGCTGTTCGGCCAGGTACGGGAAACGGAGGTAGACCTCCTCCATCGCTGCCCGTACCGCCTGCTTGCCGCTATGACGGATCGACCAGGCTCCCAGGAGCAGATTTTCGTCTACGGTCAACTCCGGAAAGATACTCCGTTCCTGCGGTACGTAGGCGATCCGATGACGAATCATGGCCGAGGGATCGAGACCGGTGATATCTTCCCCGTTATAGAGGATACGACCCTGTTTGGGGGTTAAAAAGCCGCAGATCGTCTTGAGCAGTGTCGATTTTCCTGCTCCGTTGGGACCGATGACCGCCACGATCTGGGAAGGATGCACCTGGAGAGAGACCTGTTGAAGGATCTCGATATCGTGAAAATAGCCGACCGTGATATCCTGCACCTCGAGCAGCATCGTTCTATACACCGAGATAGGCTTCCACTACCCGTTCTTCCTTCCGCACCATCTCCGGCTCTCCTTCGGCAATCTTCTCTCCTGAACTGAGCACAACCAGATGGGAACAGAGTTCCAGCACCGACGGCAGGTCGTGACTGACCACCAGAAAGCGGATACCCTGCTGGTGGAGCAGGGTGATACGGTTGATCATCCGCTCTTTGAGCAGGGGATGGACCCCGGCGAAAGGCTCATCGAGCAGCAGGAGTTTGGGCTTGAGCATCAGGACACGGGCAAAGTCGAGCAGCTTTTGCTGGCCACCGGAGAGGTTGCCTGCCTGCTCATCCTTGAGATTGGATAGCTGCATGAAGTCGAGGAGTTCCAGGGCCTGCTCCCGCAACTGCCGGGGGGATTCGGTTTCACGATTGGTAAATCCGGGCACCAGCATGTTCTCCAGGACGGTCAGCCGGCGGAACACCTTGGCCACCTGGAAGGTTCGTCCGATGCCCAGCCGGGCAATCTGGTGCGGCGAGAGCTGATCGATGCGCCTCCCCTGAAAAAGGACCGTGCCCTGATCAGGACGGTACAGCCCGCAGATGACGTTGAGCAGGGTGGTCTTTCCCGAACCGTTCGGCCCGATCAGGCCCCAGACCCCCTCCGCTCGTTCCAGGTGGAGGGAGAGTTTGCGGAGGGCCATCAATCCCCCGAAATGCTTGCTGACCTCCCGGACTTCCAGCATCTATGATCCTTGTAACCCCGGTATCATGTCCATCTATACCTGCCGTTTTTGTTCCTGGTTATACAACGATTCCGCCTTAGCCAAACCGGCTCCAGAGCATTCTCTACCAGACGAAGAGGGCCAGAGAGAGCGGATGGATGCTTATCATGCGCCTCGTTTGTCGTATGTTCTATCATGGAAAGGATTTTCGGTCAAGCGGAAATCTCTGTCAGGAACGCGATGAGATTTTCAGGGGTGACGTCAGGCTGGACCACAGTATGGCATATCCCAGCACCCCGGAGAGCAAAGAGCCGGTAAGGATACCCAGACGCTCGTCGAACACGGGGTTTACCAGGGAACACAGGCTCACACTGGTCTTTATGGCTCTGCCTCGCCCCTCCCCCTCTGAACCCTAGCTCCCATGTCCCTCTTCTGTTGAAAGCCACTCTTCACGACTGATCCCGGCCCTGCGTAAAATCCGTTGCAGCAAACTCACGCTGATATCGCCCCGATGAGGGTTAGGCAAGATTAGCCGGCAATCGCCTCGGAGCATGAACTCATGCCGGCCACCTGCATAAGGGCCTTCAAAACCTAACTTCCGCAAACGCCGGATCAGTTCGCGTTGTGAAACGGGTGTAAGACGCGACATCTAGGTGGGTACTCTCTCCGGCACCCGGATCGCAACCTCCCCTAGCGTCGGGATCGGCAACCTATTTGCAATACTAAATAGCACCCAATCTTCTACCGCCCGGACCAGGTTTTCCCGACACTCCTCCAGCGTCTTCCCGGTTGCCCATACTCCTTGTAGTTCCGACACTTCACCGTAATACGGTTCCTCATCCTCGATCAACTCATAATGCGCCCGCTTCATAGCTGCCGCAATGTACTCTTGAATCATTAGGCCCTCCTACCGGTACCAGGTATCAGCACTTGAGTATTTGGCCCGCGGAGCAGCCTCTCCAGGCTGCTAACAGGCCAGAAAGCTTGTCTCCCAGGGCAGTTTTCTCAAGTACTGAGTATAATCTCCACCCGGCCCTGCGTCAACCACTCCTGCTCCCCAACCGGCATCACCACTTTCAGCATCTTGTGCCTGTCTCAATCGGCTGGTAGCAAAAAAGACCACCGATTCGTATACTCCTGAGAAGAGAATATATTAACCTCTTGAGGAGGACAAGCCGATGGGCACCAGACGAAGAGGGCCAGAGAGACCGGATAGATGCTTATCATGCACCTCGTTTGTCGTATGTTCTATTATGGAAAGGATTTTCGGTCAAGCGGAAATCTCTGTCAGGAACGCGATGGGGTTTTCAGGGGTGACGTCAGGCTGGACCACAGTATGGCATATCCCAGCGCCCCGGAGAGCAAAGAGCCGGTGAGGATACCCAGACGCTCGTCGAACACGAGGTTTACCCCGGTCTCTTCAAAGGCCAGCGAACCGATGAACAGGCTCATCGTGAACCCGACCCCACACAGGACAGCGGTTCCGTACAGGGATGACCAGGTCATGCTGTCAGGAAGGCTCGCCAGTTTCAGCTTTATCCCGAGCCAGCAAAGGACGAATACCCCTACCTGTTTCCCGATAAGCAGCCCCAGAGCAATGCCTACCGGAACACCGTGTACCATCTGGGCGAGGCTCATCCCCTGGAGATTTACGCCAGCATTGGCAAAGGCGAAGACCGGTAAGATGAAGAAGGCGACCGTACTGTGGAGATCATGCTCCATACTCTTCAAGGGAGAGTGGTCGGGATTTTCCCGGGAACGCATCGGGATGAACAGGGCGAGGATGACTCCAGCCAGCGTGGCATGGACACCGGACTTCAGGAGCGCCACCCACATCACCACTCCGACCGCAACATAGAGGCTACTCTCACTAATGCCTCGTCTCTGCAGGACGTAGAGGACCAGCACACAGAACCCGGCCACCACCAGTGCGTTCAGGGATATCTTGGCGGTGTAAAACAGGGCGATGATGAGTATGGCGCCGATGTCATCGAATATGGCCAGCGAGGTGAGAAACACCTTGAGGCTGTTGGGAACGCGCGAACCGAGCAGGGAGAGAATCCCCAGGGCAAAGGCGATATCTGTGGCTGCCGGGATGGCCCACCCTTTCATCGCCACCGGATCCTGGTAGTTAAACGCCACATAGATCCCTGCCGGGACCACCATCCCGCCCAGGGCTCCAAGAGCGGGGAACATGACCTTGCTCCTCTCTGCAAGCTCACCCTCCAGGGCTTCTCGTTTGAGTTCCAGTCCCACCAGAAAGAAGAAGATGGCCATGAGCCCATCATTGATCCATAGGAGCAGGGGTTTGGCAATGGTGAGATTCCCGATACGCACCTCGACCGGCAGGGTCAGGAAGAGGTGGTAAAGGGAGGCCAGTGGCGAATTGGCGGCAATCACTGCCAGCAGCGTGGCCACCATAAGCAGGATGCCACCGGCCGCCTCCATCTGCAAAAATCTCTCGAGAAAGGTATCCTTAAAGACAGGCATGAGAATCTTTATGTCCTAAGGTCCAGAGATAGTAGTACACAAGAGGAAATTTTAAATCAAAGCGATACAAAAAAATATCCTCCTTTTTTCATTAACGTCTTTGCCATTGGAGTACGTAGTCAATTAGTGGTCGATAGATCGAATTGTCCACATGTTGTTCATACCAGGATTCATAATTGCCAAGGCTGAGGTGTTCTTTAATCTGTCGAGCTTCTTCCAATAATGTCCACAGATTATGAGTAGCACGATTACAGAAGCCTTGAATACCATGCTTCTTTAATCCTGCCACACCGAATTGTTTACATGCAGGGCATGGACACGCTGCCAGGATTTCCCATTCATCTGTATTTAACTCTCGTCCACACCAACTGCCTAAATTAGCAACTAAGCGATCACCTCGACCCGACAGTTGAACGAGTCCCCGCGCTGCTCGGTTCCGCCATCCCGATGAATCCACCGAATCCATGCCTAGTAATGTAGCCAGATGAAGGGTTGCCGTCCCACCGATCCCGAAGACGTGAATCTGCTTCCTCGTGAATTCCTGCCTTACCCGTTGCAGGCTGTCCAAGACCTCGGTGTATGGCATGGCCTTGGGAGCACGTAGCAAGTTAGGCCGTGGCCATCGGTCACCAACAGCACTTTGCTCTCTTTCCCGCGCTTGGTCACACCCACGGCTTCGCCCCCGTTTTGGCCGGAAGGCAGGTCCCATCCCAGAACGTTTGAGCCCACTCCCGTTTCCCCTGCGCTTCCAGGGTAGCCAACACGGCGCGCCAGATCCGTTCCCAGACCCCCGCCTCCTGCCACGGGCGCAGCCACCGCCAGCAGATGACCGGGCTGCCGTATCGGCGGGGTAGGTCTCCCCACCGACAGCCGGTGC
>RFHZ01000440.1 GCA_003696125.1 Nitrospinota bacterium | reverse complement strand
GTGCAGCGACGAATCAACGAACTCCTCCCCCATATCCTCCTCTACAATCCCCTGCGGATTACCCTTGTATCCAGGCGGGTACAGGGGCTCATTGCCCACCCCTGGGATAGTCTCACGGCAAATACAGAGGATTGGTACCGGCAAGGACGGTGAGGCTTTATGGAACATCTGGTAGGCTTTTATCGTACCGATCCGGCTTCATGTGATGAGAACCGCCGGTTGCTGGCAGCGATGATACGGTCGCTGGCGGCAAGGGAAGAAGGGGAGTGGCAATGCCACATCGATCATCGCGTGGCCATCGGAAGCCTGAGTGCCCGGACCTCACCCTGGTTCGCACAGCCTTTTCGGGACCCAAGCCATCGCTACCACCTCTGGGTCATGGGGGAACTGGATAATGGGGAGGAGATAGCACAGAAATATGGTGACGGCTCCCCCTCTTCTCCCCACCAGGGAGAGCAGGTGGGACAGGCCCTGATAGCGCTCTTGCACCGGGAGGGAGTCCAGGGGGTGCAATTGGTACGTGGCAGTTTTCTCCTTTGCCTTTACGATTCTCACCAGGAAACCCTCTCCCTGCTGAGTGATCGCCATGGCTCCCGCTACCTGTACTGGACCCAGACCAGTCTGGGCCTGGTCTTTGGCTCGGAGCTGAGAGGGATGCTGGCCTTGCCCCAGGTAAGCAAACAGGTCAATCAGGGAGCCATCGCCAACCTCCTTATCTTTGAGTTTCTGCTGGGCAACCAGACCCTCTTCCAGGATATTTCTCTCTTCCCGCATGCCACCATCCTGACCAGGACGCCAGAAAAGGAGAAACGTTATCGATACTGGGACTATCCCGTTACCTGGCCTTCCTCCCCTCCTCCTTTCCCGGAGATGGTACGTGCCGCTTCTTCTGTGGTTCGAAAGGCCGTCCATCGCTACGTACATACCCATCCCCATCTCGGTATTCCTCTCAGCGGTGGCCTTGACTCCCGCACGCTCCTCTGCTATGCTGCAGAGGTACGAGAGGGAATCCCGGTGTACCACCTGCAGATGCACCCGGCAGAGACCGCGATTGCCCGGCGTGTCTGCCAGGCTCTGCATGCGACATGGCATACCATGGATCACCGGGATTTTGATCCGCACCTGACGATCCCGGAAGGGATGCGGGTAGGAGAGGGCCAGGTTTCTGTACACCAATGCTGGCTGCTCCCCTATGTGCAGAAACTCAGTCGAGAACATCCTCCTCCCTATCTGCTTGACGGCTATCTCTTCGACGTGCTGCTCGGTTCTCTCTGGCTGGTCTTGCCCACGCCGTCCCTCTCCAGCGCAGCGGCCAAGGTTCGACAGATCCTTCGTCTCTGGCAGATGTTCCCCCTCCCCCTGGCCCGGTGGCTCTTTACCAAATCGTTCTATGAAGTGCTTGCCTCTCAACCCAGGGCAGAGGTCAAGGAAGTGGTGGCCCATCGCCTGGATGCCTCTATAACCGAGGTGGTGCTCTACTTTGCCCTCTTGAACCGGGGACGCCGTTACACGCTTGCCTTTACCAACCTGAACCGCCACTATGTGCCGATCGGGACTCCTGCCCTCGATTACGATCTGGTTGACTTCTGCTTGCAGGTGCCTCCCCATTATCGCGTAGCCTCTCGTCTGCACCGGGCGATGCTGGTAAATGACTTTCCTCACCTGGCCGCGATCCCCTGGATGAAGAGTGGTCTCCCTCTGGACCAGGACTTCTCGCCTGCCCTCTGGCGACGCAAGACCTGGCGCAAGTACGGACGGTATGCGGTGAGTCTCCTGAGTGGAGGACGGATCGAGAAGAAACCTGACTATGACCATAACTACCGGTTCCGCCATGACCCTCGCTTTCGAGAGTTCTATCTCCAGGTGCTCCGCGATCCCCGGACCGCAAGCCGGGGGATCATCGATCAGAAGGGGATCGAACGGCTCATCTCCTTGCAGCAACACGGGATGAACCAGTTTAACCTCATTGACGGCTTGATCACGGTTGAGCTCTGGTATAGAGCCTATATCGACTGAAAAAAGTGGGTCTGGTAGGGGCGCAGCGGCGCTGCGCCCCTACCCGCTCTCGCTGAACACGGAATACTGAACACTTGACTACAATAAGCCAGGAACCTTATGCGACCAAATATCAATACACGAGAGTATTGGAATCGAATCTGGCAGGAGGAGGGGCTTAATACCTGGCGCACCTATCGTTTCCTCTTTGATCGGATCGTCGATCTCATCCCCTCCCAGAGTCGCGTCATCGATCTGGGC
>RFHZ01000439.1 GCA_003696125.1 Nitrospinota bacterium | reverse complement strand
GCAGAGAGGCCTTGCGGGTCCTGAATGCCGGCAGTACCAACCCTCAATCCTTTACCGATGAGCTGACCGCGCTCACAGGGAGTAACGGACTCCTCGACGGCTATGGGGAGGGGACCGACGATGTTCCCTTGCTGGGGCCAACCGCCTTGGGAGCAGGGACCTATACCGTGTACCTGACCAACGACCTTCTGGAAGGAGCTTCTAACCCGATTGACGGTAATGGAAAGGTCACCCTCACCGCGGTGGCGAGTGGTCCCCAGGGTTCCCAGGCCGTTGTGGAGAGCACGGTAGCCCTCTTCCCTTTTTTCCCGCTCCCGGCAGCGATCACCCTGCTCGGGAGCGGAGCATCTTTTCTGGGAGGCAGCAGTAACGCCAAGGTGCTCCACGGGGACGATCAGTGCGGCACCGATCCCCCCCGACCGGTAATCGCGGTAAGTGACGCGGCCGATCTCGGCGCTGTACAGGGGAATATCGCCGCCACAGAACCCCAGACCTATCATACCAGAGATGCTCTGGGCCATGATGTCACCGCCGTCACCGACCCGGACGCCATCGCCACCGTCATCGCCGCCAGCACCCTGAGTAGCATCGCGGCGACGTCCGGTATCGACCTCCTCCAGCCAGACGATCTGCGGGCCCTTGTCACCCGGCTCCAGGACCAGGCGGATACGGTCGCTGCCGGGGGGACAAATGCCGCCCTGCTCGACATGGGCACCCCTGCCCATCCTCGCCTGGTGGTGGCTGGCGGGGATTTTACCCTGGATGCCGATGGGGCTGGAATCCTCGTCGTGACCGGCAAGCTATTCTGGAGCAGTGCCGTCAACTATCACGGCCTGCTCCTCGTTCTCGGTACCGGGGAGGTGAAGCGGTACGGGATGGGGAACGGCCGGATAGAGGGAGGGATACTGGTTGCCAATCTGCAGGGACCGGATAACCTGCCTGGGACGGCTGATGATAGCGTTGCCCTTGGTCCCCCCACCATGGATCTCTCCGGGGGAGGGGATTTTAGCCTCCTTTACTGCTCCACCACCATCGAGCAAGCCTTCCTCGCCCTCCCGCTCCGCGTCGTTGCCCTCCGGCACCGCTCCTGATCTGGCCCTACTGTAACCACTCTGGGGGGGCACCAGCCGCCGCGGCCTGGGCGGGAAGGGTCTGTTCCAGCATCCGTTTCGCCTCGTTGATCCGGAGCTGGAGAGCGGTAAGCTCCTCTTCGAGTTGTTTGATTTCCCCGGCCAGGCTTCGTCTCCCCCTCCGCCCAAAGGCCGGGTTGTGGAAACGCCGAACCAGGACCTGGTAGCGGGCCTCTATCCTATCATACTCTGTGCTTGCCTGTTCCAACTGCTGTTGCCAGTGCTGGATCTGGGCCTGCCACCAGGTGCGATCATGCCCCTCCTTGTCGAACATGATCTCTTCTGCCGGCTGCTTTGTTGCTTCCGGCTGGGTTACCGTGACAGGGGGGGGCGTTTCTGGGGCAGGAGAAGGGGGGGAGGGAGGAGTCTCCTTTTT
>RFHZ01000438.1 GCA_003696125.1 Nitrospinota bacterium | reverse complement strand
GCCCTGCATCGATCAGGGCTCCCAGGATCATGTCACCACTGATACCCGAAAAACAGTCGAAGTAAGCCGTAACCAGAGTCAGGTTCCTCTCTAAATCCTAGCTCTTTTGTACTCTGATGCATCCCATGACCAGGTGTTACCGGAAAAACTTTTTACCGCCGCGCACGCAGAGAACACCAGGAGGAATAAGCCAAAATCGCTCGGCGTGCTCGGCGTCCTCTGCGGTGAAAGACCTCAGACAGCGCTGACTGATCCGCAGAAACCTTCATAAGGTTAGTCATAGTTACTCAGGTCTGTTTCTCTCCCAGGATATTGATAAAGTGGGCGATGTACCCGGCACCAAACCCGTTATCGATATTCACCGTGGCCACCCCGGCCGCACAGCTGTTGAGCATGGTCAGCAAGGCGGCAATACCCCCAAAACTGGCCCCATAACCGACACTGGTCGGGACAGCGATGACCGGTTTCTCCACCAGTCCACCGATCACGCTGGGCAGGGCACCGTCCATGCCGGCCACCACCACGATGACCCGGGCCCGGTCCAGGAGTTCCTGATGGGCGAGGAGACGATGCAGACCGGCCACACCGACGTCATAGAGGCGATCCACACTGCTCCCCAACGTCTCTGCGGTAACCACCGCCTCTTCGGCCACCGGGATGTCGGAGGTGCCGGCGCTGGCCACCAGGATCCTCCCCTCGGTGCGCCGGGAAGGGGGATCGGCGATCACAATGGTCCGGGCCAGGGGATTGTACCGGGTCCGCTCGTCCAATCTCTTCAGCTCCTGGTAAAGCTCTTCCCGTGCCCGCGTAGCCAGAACAGGATGTCCCTGTGCCAGCATGCGTTCGACAATACCAACCACCTGCGCCGTGGTCTTCCCCTCGCAATAGATCACCTCGGGGAATCCCTGCCGCAGGGAACGGTGATGGTCGATGTGGGCAAAATCGAGGGCTTCGTAAGGAAGGGTTTTGAGCATCTGTACCCCTTCCTCTGGGGTAACTTTTTGCCTGTAGATGTCTTCCAGCAGTTGTTTTAAGAGATCGAGATTCACCCCTCTCCTCTCTATCCTTGCTCGCCAGCCCAGGCTTTGGCCCGCTCTACCGCTTTCTGCCATCCCTGGTATAACCGCTCCCGCTCCCGGTCATCCATCTGGGGAAGAAAACGGCGCTCTTCCTGCCAGAGCTGGGCGATCTCCTCCTGATCTTTCCAGTACCCCACCCCCAGGCCGGCCAGAAAAGCGGCGCCCTGTGCGGTAGTCTCGGCCACAGCGGTGCGGAGTACCGGCACATTGAGGATATCGGCCTGGAACTGGAGGAGAAAGTCGTTGGTGGTCGCCCCACCATCTACCCGGAGTTCCTGGACAGGGATATGGGCATCCTGCTGCATACACTCCAGCACGTCACGTGTCTGATAGGCGATCGCCTCCAGGGCGGCCCGGACGATATGTCTCCTGTTGGTCCCTCGCGTGAGCCCCAGCAGAGCCCCCCGGGCGTACATGTCCCAGTGAGGGGCTCCCAACCCGACAAAGGCAGGGACAAAATAGACCCCCTGCGTATCGGGAATTGCACGGGCCAGGGCCTCACTTTCCGCCGCATGGGGAAGGATCTGCAGTTCATCGCGCAGCCATTGAATCGCTGCCCCGGCAATGAAAATACTCCCTTCCAGGGCATAGCTCACCTCATCCCCTATCCCCCAGGCCAGGGTGGTCACCAGGCCAGAAGGGGAAGCGATCCCCTGGGTACCGGTATTCATCAGCACAAAACACCCGGTTCCATAGGTATTCTTCGTGCTTCCCGGGGTAAAACAGGCCTGCCCGAAGAGGGCAGCCTGCTGATCTCCGGCCACACCACTGATCGGGATCTCTACCCCATCGAACACCTGCGGGGCGGTGGTCCCGTAAACTCCACTGGAAGGCCGCACCTCTGGTAAGAGGGGAGAGGGGATCTGCATGAGCCGTAAAAGCTCCTCATCCCAATCCAGTTGGTAGATGTTGTAGAGCATGGTACGGGAAGCATTGGAGTAATCGGTGACATGCAGTCGACCACCGGTGAGTTGATAGATCAACCAGCTATCCACGGTGCCAAAACAGATCTCTCCCCTCTCTGCCCGCTGGCGCAGGCCGGGTACCTGCTCGAGCGCCCACATGATCTTCGTGGCCGAGAAATAGGCATCGATGACCAGGCCGGTCTTGGCCCTGATCAACTCCCTGTAGCCCGCCTGCTGCAGTCGCTGGCAAATGGGAGCACTCCGCCGGCACTGCCAGACGATGGCGTTGCCGATCGGTGTTCCACTCTCCCGCTCCCACAGGATGGTGGTTTCCCGCTGGTTGGTGATCCCGATGGCGGCGATATCGCGTGGACCGATCCCTGCCTGCTCTATGACTTGATAGGCAACGGCACGTTGCGATTCCCAGATCTCCCAGGGATCGTGTTCCACCCATCCCGGTTGGGGATAGTGCTGGGTGATCTCTCGACTGGCGGTGGTCAGCACCTTCCCCTCAGGGGTAAAGAGGATGGCCCGCGAACTGGTTGTTCCCTGATCCAGGGCTAAGATGTACCGGGTCATAACGGCTCTTCTTCTCGACAAAGTGTATCCCCTCTCCCTGCCTCAGGCAAGGAGCAGGGCTCAAAACGGCCTCATCACTTCCTGATGGGTCCAACTGGCTGTTTTTAAGATATGTTACTTTAGGGACTTTTCCCCCTTTTGTCAAGCAAATTTGAAATCTCTTCTCCTGACGGGACTTAAGTCACTTTTGAAGCTTCTGACGGGTCAGGGGATCAATGCTGTCTAGAAGTCATTTCAAAATTCTCTCGACACAGATCACAATAAAAGCGAGGACCAGAAAGGCCCAATACATATGCACCGACCGCTCATACCGTACCACCAGACGCCGGAAATGGCCCAGCCAACTGATCATCCGTTCAATCACCCAGCGCAGACGATACGGGGTCAGATCGGGGAGCCGTCCACGCCGACAATGCCCGCGCCGACGGGGAATACAGGCCCGAATCCCTCGCTGGCGCAAATACTGGCGGAATGCGTCGCTGTCATACCCTTTGTCG
>RFHZ01000437.1 GCA_003696125.1 Nitrospinota bacterium | reverse complement strand
TACCTCGATGATCATGTTCCGCTCCCGGTAATGCGGATCGGCAAAGATATCGGCGATGTTCATGATGGGGGAATAGGGGACCTGATAGGACTCCAGCGCCTGCGCCGCTTCGGCATAGGTCCGGCTGGCAAACCAGTCCTCGATCATCTGTAACAGCTCGGGCATGTGCTCTCCCCGGGTGTTCAGGTCGGCGAAACGTTCATCCCGCGGCAGATCAGGATGACCGAGCATGGCACACAACCGCTCAAAGGTCGGCTGGGTGGGGGCGGTAAAGGCGACCCAACGCCCATCCTTGGTCTGGCAGGACCCTCCCGGCCAGGCCGCATGCTGGCGTCCTCCCCGCTCCCGCACCACCCCCTGGCGTCCGTACCAGGTGGTGGTAAACTCCAGGACGCGAAAGGCAGACTCGTACAGGGCAGCATCGATCCACTGTCCCTCACCGGTGGCATCGCGGTGACGCAGGGCGGCCAGGACCCCAAAGGCGGTGAAAAGGCCGGTCAGATAATCGGGATAGACCGGCCGGGGTTGCACCGGCGGCCGATCCGGGTACCCGTTCAGATACCAGACCCCACCGAAGGCGGCACCGATGGCGGCAAATCCTGGCTCCTTGCGCCGGGGGCCGGTCTGACCAAAGGTGGTCACCCGGGCCATGACGAGCCGGGGATTGATGCGACTCAGGTCTTCCCACCCCAGGTTCCAGCGCTCCAGGGTGCCGGGACGGAAGTTTTCGATCACCACATCACAGAGGGGGACGAGTCGCCGCACGATCTCCTGGGCCTTTTCGTGATGCAGATCGAGGGTCATCACCTTCTTCCCCCGGTTTTCTACTGCCCACCAGTAAGCGCACTCCCCTTCGGCCGGTCCCATGCGTCGCAGATCGTCTCCACGGCCGGGCATCTCTACCTTGATCACCTCTGCCCCAAATTCGGCCAGCAGGGCCCCACAGAAGGGGGCAGCGACAATGGATGCGAGTTCTAAAACGCGTATACCATCCAGCGGTCGTCGTCCATTACCCATAGACTCGTTTCCTCCCCTCTATTTCTTCTACCTCTGCTCTCCCTCTTCCCTCCCCAGCAGGGGAAGGG
>RFHZ01000436.1 GCA_003696125.1 Nitrospinota bacterium | reverse complement strand
TTCCTGCGCAGAGAGGATTTCTCCCCACAAGACGGGAACACCGGTTGTCGCCCTCAGCTCTTGCTGCTGTCGATGCTCCATCGCCCTGCCGGTAAAGAGCGGACTCCCCACCAGGTTCAGCTCGGGGAGGGCCAGCTCCCGTGGTTCGGCCCTGGCAAAGTAGCGCTTAAACTGCTGTTCACGATAGGCACGCCTCTCCTCCTGCCCCCGTACCCGGCATCCTGGCTGCGGGGTAAGACGAACGATCTGGGGACGCCTGCCATGGCGATACGCGCGGAGAATCGGTTCGCACTCCCCTTCCCGCTGCAGGCAGCAGATCAGATCCGGTGCCACCAGCTCGATCTTCTGCTGTTTTAATACCCGCCCGATATCACCGCTGACCAGCCCTGTCGTGTCGATCAAGAGCTTTTCTACCCCTAACCGCAGCGCCTTTTGCACCAGCGCAGCGGTACCGCACACGGTCGGCAAGAGGTGTCCTGCCGGCGTAACCGCCCCCACAAAGTACAGTCCCACCACCTCTGCCTCTCCCAGATGCTGCACCGGTTCCCTCAGCAGCCCTAACCCGATCGTGGTAGGGGGCCCGATCGTGGATTGTCCCAGGTCGGCATCGACCACCCCGACCCGGAAGTTCCGCTCACACAGGGCATTGGCCAGGGCAAGCAGTGTGGTCGTCTTCCCCACATCTGTCCGTCCCAGGAAGAGGATGACACGCACCCCTGCTGTTTCGGCCAGGGCCAGCACCTGTTCCTCTATTCCGGTCAATCTTCGAGGCCTCCAGAAAATCCTTGACAAAGAGGTAAGAGACTGGTTGTATATTCAGAACACTGATGAACCAGGCATTGCAGTATAGCATAAAGACGCCTCTGCGTCTTTAGAGATAAAGAGGAAAGCCGAAATATGCCACGAGCGTTAGAAGGGATAAGAGTCCTTGACTTTACCGAAGTGCTGGCCGGCCCTTTCTGTGCCATGCTTCTTGGAGACATGGGGGCAGATGTCATCAAGGTGGAACGCCCCGGTCGAGGCGATGGGGTACGGGGCAACGACCCCTTTGTCCAGGGAGAGAGTTACCCCTTTACCATGGTCAATCGCAACAAACGGAGCATCACCATCAACCTGAAACATCCCCGCTCCCGGGAGATCCTGGAGCCCCTGATCCGCCAGGCCGATATCTTCATCGAAAACTTCCGTCCCGGCACCATGGAACGGTTGGGACTCGGCTATGACGCGGTCAGCGCCCTGAATCCCCGTATCATCTACTGCTCCATCTCCGGCTTTGGGCAAACCGGTCCCTATCGCCAGCGGGGCGGATTCGACCTGATCGCCCAGGCCATGGGGGGCCTGATGAGCGTGACCGGTGAACCAGGGGGACCTCCGACCAAGGCCGGATACCCGGTGGCAGATTTGGGAACAGCCATGTTCGGGGTCTACGGAATCCTCTCCGCCCTCTATGCCCGGGAAAAGACCGGAGTGGGACAGCACATCGACGTCTCCCTCTTTGAGACCACCATTGCCTGGTCGGTGTGGCACGCGGCCAGGTACTTCGGCAGCGGAGAGATCCCCGGTCCTCTCGGGTCCGCCCACCCGCTCAACGCCCCCTACCAGGCCTTTCAAACCAGGGACAGCTACATCGTCATCGCCGCCATTACCCAGGAGATGTGGGAAAAGCTCTGCCGTCTCCTGGAACGAGAGGATCTGATTACCGATCCCCGCTTCCGGGAAGCCAATGATCGACTGCGGAACATCCAGGTCCTGGCCCCTATTTTACAGGAGCGCTTCCTCACCCGGACCGCCGAGGAATGGCTGGCTGAATTGACCAGATTGGGTATCCCTTGCGGACCGATCAACACCTTAGATAAAGTCTTTGCCGATCCGCAGGCCCGGGCACGCGGCATGGTGGCCGAGCTGGACCAACCGCTGGCCGGGAAAATCCCGACCGTAGGCTTTGCCGCCAAGCTCTCCCGCACCCCGGCCCAGATCTGGCGCCATGCCCCCCTACTCGGTGAACATACCCGGGAGATCCTCCTCTCTTTAGGCTATAGCGAGGAGCAGATTGCCGAGCTGGAAAAAGAACAGGTGATTTGAGGAGGTGAGTCCTGCAAGAATCAGAAAGGAGCGCTTATGCAGGTTGAACAACGACTGGCAGAACTCGGGATTACCCTCCCTTCCCCTTCCAAACCGGCCGGGACCTATGTCCGCACCGTCCAGGTCGGGGATATCCTCTACGTGGCCGGCACCGGTCCGATGAGTACCGTTTCCGGCTGGAAAGGGAAGCTCGGACAGGATTTAACCGTAGAGCAGGGGTACGAAGCGGCACGCAGTTGTGGTCTGCAGATCCTGGCCACCCTGAAAGAGGTGCTGGGAGACCTGGACAGGGTCAAACGGCTGGTGAAAACGCTGGGGATGGTGAATGCCACGCCAGATTTTACCGATCATGTCCGGGTGGTGAACGGGGTGTCGGATCTGTTTGCAGAGGTCTTCGGAGAAAAGGGAAAAGGGGCACGTTCTGCTGTGGGCATGGGATCACTCCCCGGAGGCATCTCCGTAGAAGTGGAAACCATGTTTCAAATCGAGACCTGAGTG
>RFHZ01000435.1 GCA_003696125.1 Nitrospinota bacterium | reverse complement strand
AGTACCTGCGGCTCAAGGGGATTGCCGATGCCTCCAAGAAACAGGGTCGTCCCACCTCAGAAGGGGTAATCGGGTCGTACATCCATGCCGGGGGAAAGATCGGGGTGCTGGTAGAGATCAACTGTGAGACCGATTTTGTGGCCAAGACAGAGGAGTTTCAGTCCCTGGTGAAGGATGTGGCCATGCATATCGCTGCCATGAATCCCCAATACCTGCGGCGAGAGGATGTCCCGGAAGAGGTGGTGGAGAAGGAAAAGGCGCTTTATGCCGCCCAGGCCAGGGAGGAGGGAAAACCGGAGAAGGTCATCGACCGCATCGTCGCCGGTCGCCTGGAGAAGTTCTTCAGCGAGCAGTGCCTGCTGGAGCAGCCCTTTGTCAAAGACCCGGATCTGCGGATCAGTGACCTGATTGCCAGCAAGATTGCGGCGACCGGTGAGAATATCACCATCCGCCGCTTTGTCCGCTACCAGTTGGGACTGGACTGAGCGGAAGCATCCAGAGAGCGGCTCTTCCCTCCAGGGAAGGAAATGAACGGAAATGGGAACGCTACAGTATAAACGCATTCTGCTAAAACTGAGCGGGGAGGCTCTCTTGGGCGATGACCAGGGCCATGGGATTGCCCCCCAGGTGCTGCAGGACATCGTACAAGAGATCAAGGAGGTGCATGCGCTGGGAGTAGAGATCGCCATTGTGATCGGGGGGGGAAACATCTTCCGGGGCATCGATGCGGTAAAATACGGGATAGAGCGGGCCACCGCCGACTACATGGGGATGCTGGCCACGGTGATCAATGCCCTGGCCTTGCAGGCAGCGCTGGAAAAGGCCGGGGTGCATACCCGGGTGCAGACGGCGATCGAGATGCGGGAGCTGGCCGAACCCTACATCAGGCGCCGTGCCATCCGGCACCTGGAAAAGGGGCGGATCGTCATCTTTGCCGCCGGTACCGGGAATCCCTTTTTCACCACCGATACGGCCGCCTCCCTGCGGGCCGTAGAAATCGGCGCCGAGATCATCCTCAAGGCGACCAAGGTGGATGGGGTCTATAGCGCTGATCCCCTGCAGGAGCGTAATGCCGAGAAGTATAAGGATTTGAGTTACATCGATGTGCTGAAGAAGGGATTGCGGGTCATGGATTCTACGGCCATCTCGCTCTGCATGGATAATAACCTCCCGATAGTCGTATTCAACCTGACCCAAAAAGGCAATATCAAGCGCGTCCTTATGGGAGAACAAATCGGTACGATGGTGAGGGGAGAAGGGTAATGGTAGAGCAGGTCTTTAAAGAAGTCGAACGCAAGATGCGGGCCTCGGTGGACACCTTTCGCAAAGAGCTAAACGGTATCCGCACCGGCCGGGCTTCGCTTTCCCTGCTGGATGGGATCACCGTAGAGTACTATGGAACGCCGACCCCTTTAAATCAAGTGGCGACCCTTTCCATTCCCGAAAGCCGCCTCATTACCATCCAACCCTGGGATCCTTCGTTGATCAAAGAGATCGAAAAGGCCATTCTGCGTTCCGATCTGGGGCTGAATCCCTCCAATGATGGGAAAGTGATTCGGATTCCGATCCCTCCTCTGACCGAAGAGCGACGCAAACAGCTTGCCAAACTGGTCAAGAAGACGGCGGAGGAGTACCGTGTCGCCATTCGGAACATCCGCCGGGAAGGGAATGAACAGTTGAAGACGATGGAAAAGGAGAAGGCGATTTCGGAAGACGAACATCGTCGTGCCATGGAGAGAGTCCAGAAGCTGACGGATGAGTACATCGCCAAGATCGATGAGCTTTCTGCCCAGAAAGAAAAAGAAGTGATGGAAGGTTAGCTGTTGGAAGGAAAGTGTCGCCTGTGGGAGAACGCTCCTTGTTAGATCCAGATTTACTTGCACAGCTCGACCCCACCAGGTTACCGAAACATATCGCCATTGTCATGGATGGGAATGGTCGCTGGGCCCAGCAGCGTGCCCTCCCACGCAATGCCGGGCATCGAGAAGGGGTCAAATCGGTCGACGATATCGTGACCACCTGTCGCAAACTGGGCATTCCGGCCTTAACCCTATACGCCCTCTCCACCGAGAACTGGTCCCGTCCGCGCATGGAAGTGCGGGCGTTGATGCGCATCCTGCGAGAGTACCTGCGCAAGGAACTCCATCGCATGCTGCGGGAGAATATCCGCTTTAATACCATTGGACGCATCAGCGATTTTCCCGAGACCATTCAGACGCTGATCAGCGAAGCCCGGGAAAAGACCAAACAGAATAATGGCATGATCCTCACCCTGGCCCTCAGCTATGGAGCACGTACAGAGATCGTTGATGCGGTACGTCGCGTCGCCCAGGATGTCCAGCAAGGCCTGATTACCCCTGAGCAGATCGATGCCCACCTGTTTAGCAATTACCTCTATACAGCAGGATTACCGGACCCGGATCTCTTGATCCGGACCAGCGGCGAGCTCCGCATCAGCAACTTTCTCCTCTGGCAACTGGCATATACCGAACTCTATTTCACCCCGGTCTACTGGCCGGATTTCCGGGGAAACGATCTTCTCAGAGCGATCATCGCCTTTCAGAAACGGGAACGACGGTTTGGCCTGACCCAGGAACAATGCTGGGAAAAGGGGTAAGACGCTGTTTACACGCATCGTAACGGCACTGATACTCCTGCCTCTGCTGCTGGGCCTGATACTCTATAGTCCACCGTTAGGCTTTTTTCTTTTTCTGAGCCTGGTGATCGGTGTCGGTCTCTACGAGTTCTATAGACTCCTGGATAGAGGAGCCATTCCTCATTGGAAGTGGTTGGGGATCGGGTGCGGCTGGAGCGTGCTCGGCTGGTTGGGGGTACAACAGGGCGAACAGCTCGGTTTCTTCTTCTCTCTCCTCCTGCTGCTCCACTTTCTGGTCGCTTTAGGACAACACGAGCCGCAGAAAGGCCCTATCGTTTCCAGCCTGGTTGCTACGCTGAGCGGCGAGCTGTACGTCGGGTTCCTGCTGAGCCATGTATACCTGATTTATACCCTGCACCAGGGAAAACGCTACCTCCTCTATCTCTTGCTTACCGTCTGGCTGGGCGATAGTATGGCTCTCGGCATCGGCAAGAGATGGGGGCGAACCCCCCTGGCCGTGCATATCAGTCCCCACAAGACGATAGCAGGTGCCATCGGCGGATGGGGAGGGAGTGTGCTGGGAGCGGTGATAGCCAAACTGAGCTTCTTGCCGACCCTCACCATGGTGGATAGCCTCCTCACCGGAACGCTGCTCGCCCTGCTGGGACAGCTAGGGGATCTGGCCGAGTCCCTCCTCAAACGAAGCGTGGGGGCAAAAGATTCTGGTGACCTGATCCCTGGACATGGAGGACTTTTGGATCGGATTGATGGTCTGTTCTTTGCCGCTCCTGCTTGGTACTACTATCTCCTCTATATCGTGGAGAGACGTTCCTAAGCCCATACGCCCTCTGGTTATAGGGAAGGGGAAGCGGAGAGTTGAGGAAGCACCTTATGAAGAAAAGAGTGGTTATCCTCGGTTCAACAGGATCGATCGGTCGCAATACGCTGGATGTGATTGATCGCCATCCAGATCGCTTCGAGGTGTGGGGGCTTGCCGCGCGGAGAAATATCGATTGCCTGGCCAAACAGGTAGAGAAGTACCACCCCAAGGTGGTGGCGGTGTTTGATCCGGTTTCGGCCAGAACCCTGCGACAACGCCTTCAGAAAAGCAAACTCGAAATCTACTCTGGTCTGGAAGGCCTGATCCAGGTGGCAACCATGCCGGAGATCGAACTGGTCGTCTCCGCGGTGATAGGGTCTATCGGTCTCCTCCCGAACTTTGCCGCTCTTCGGGCCGGAAAGACCCTGGCCCTGGCCAACAAGGAGACGATGGTCATGGCCGGAGAGCTGGCCATGCAAGAAAGCCTGGGACGGGGAACCATCATCCCCATCGATAGCGAACACAGCGCCATCTTCCAGGTCTTGAACGGTGAAAAGCAACAGTATATCCGCCGTATCATCCTTACCGCTTCTGGTGGACCCTTCCGTACCCTCCCCGCAGAGAAGTTTGACAAGATCACCGTCAAAGAGGCTCTCCAGCACCCCAACTGGCAAATGGGAAAGAAGATCACCATCGACTCGGCTACCCTGATGAACAAGGGACTGGAGGTGATAGAAGCCCGCTGGCTGTTCCAGGTAGAACTCTCCCAGATCGATGTCCTTATCCACCCCCAGAGCATTATCCATTCGATGGTAGAGTTTGTCGACGGCTCTGTGCTGGCCCAGATGGGGATACCGGATATGCGGTTGCCCATCGCCTATGCCCTCAACTACCCGGAGCGCCTGGAAAACTCCCTGACCCCTCTCGACCTGACCCGGATCGGTTCCCTGACCTTTGAACCTCCTGATACCCAGCGATTCCCCTGCCTGCGTTATGCCGTAGAGGCACTGAAAATCGGTGGCACGATGCCTGCCGTGCTCAATGCCGCCAACGAGGTGGCTGTCGAGGCTTTCCTGCAAGAACAGATCCGCTTCACCCAAATTGCGGAGGTCATTGCCGAAACCATGGCCCAACACCATCCTACTCCCCTAAAAACAGGAGACCTGCATGATATCCTGGCCGCAGATACCTGGGCACGCCGTACCGCCCAAAAGCTGATCCAGTCCCTGCAACAGCGCCGTTTTTAGGAGGAGTGGTGAGAGAGCGGGTCATCCTTTTCCTGGCTTCTGCTGCCTATAGCGGCTATATCCCCCTGGCCCCTGGAACCATGGGGACCCTGGTCGGTGTCCTCCTCTACGGCGGGCTCTCCCGGCTTCCCCTCATCGGCCAGATCCTGGCCTTCTTCCTCCTCTTTGCTCTGGGGGTCTGGAGTGCCGGGCAGGCGGAGAAGATCCTGGGCAAGAAGGATCATCCCTTTATCGTGATCGATGAGGTGGTCGGATACCAGCTGGCCATGTTCCTCCTCCCCTCCACCTGGTTCTTCCTCGCCGCTGCTTTCCTCCTTTTCCGGTTCTTCGATATCTGGAAGCCCTTTGCCCAGGTGGAGGCCAAGGCCAAAGGTGGCTGGGGGGTGATGGCGGATGACCTGATCGCCGCCTTCTATACCAACGTTATCCTCCACCTAATCTATCAGTTCTTCTGGACAGGATAGGGATGGAACTCGTTCAGGATGT
>RFHZ01000434.1 GCA_003696125.1 Nitrospinota bacterium | reverse complement strand
TCCTTCCCCTTTTGCGCCTCGGCAGAGAGGGTTCCTTTATCGAACGGCGTATCGGTGGAGACGAGGGTTTCGAGGAAAGCTACCAGCGCCTTGCGTGCCTTCCCCGAGCTGCACTCTCCGCCGTACACCTCCTGGCACATCTGCACGTAGACCGGATCCTGCTTCATGCGCTCGTGCATGATCCGCATGTCCATGTTCATGATGGTCGTCTCGGTGATCTGATCGCGCATGACGTCGTTCAGATTCGCGCCCATCCTTCCATCCCATCCCCAGCCGACGTCGCTGAAGCCGTCTTTATAGACGGTATTGAGCAGGGTGGGTGCATTCCGGAAATAGCTGGTTCCCGGATAAGCCATGGAGAGAGGCTGCCCGTCTCCCCATCCCTTCTGGGGGTTATGGCAGTCTGCACACCGGATCGCCCCGTCTCCGGAGAGGCGGGAATCAAAGAAGAGCCGTCTCCCCATCTCCACCGCTTTGGGATCAGGAGCCTTGCGGGGGGGAAGGGGACCGATGGCCGGGTACCTGCTGGCAGCAGAAACCAGAAGAGGGAAGAGGAGCAGGACCACCACCAGTCCGAGCAGTGTCCATCTCTTGTTTGCTACGACCCCGTTCTTCTGCATACCGTGTTCACCTCCTTTATGAAGGCTTCCAGCTATCAGCACTCCTCTTGAGGAGGCGGTTGTGTTCCGTGTTGCTCCCTATGAGGCCTCCTGGGATCACGACTGACGGCTGAAAGCGCAATGCGTCTCATTCCTTGGCCTGATACGTAAAGTTCACCTCTGCTTTCCCCTGGGCGGCAAGGGTGACTTTCTGTGCCTTCTGGAAGCCGAGAAAGGGATGCCAGGCCTTCACCCGGTACGTGCCCGGAGGGATGTCCGTGATGGTGAACTCTCCCTGCTCATCCACCACGGCGTAGTACGGGTTATCGGCGACAAAGATCCAGGCCAGCATGAAGTTGTGCGCATCACACTCCACCCGTACCACGTTTCCCCGGCGCGTCTTGAGACGTTTGGTTGTCTTCATCCCCTGGGTAGGCTGGCCAAAGTTAAACAGGGTACGCCGTGCTCTTTTGATCAACTCATAAGTATGGATGTTGTGGAGGACCGGATCACTGTTGACGATCACCAGCTTTGCCTTTTTGGGCACCACCTGGAGGTAAGGACGAAACGCGCAGTTCTTTTGATCGATCAGGTACCCGTTATCAGGAGGTGCAGGCCATGGCTTGCCCTGCTTTACCTTTTCCAGAAAGACCACCACCTCCTGCAGCCCCCCTTCTGGTGTGACCTTGACCTCCTGCAGCTCCCGGTACCCGGTGCCGCACACCTCAGGGTTCTTGTTGATAACCACCTGCTTGGGGGCGGGAGGGGTCCCCTGGAACAGGACCTTCCCGGTGAGGGTGGCCCCATTCGTGACCGCCACCTCTTTGTAAGCCCACCCGTTCCAGGGAAGCATAAACAGTAAGATCCCGACCAAGACATATCTCATAAGCACCCTCCTTTCTCCTGGGAACGATGAATCTCCTCCCCAGACTCCCTCTTTCTGCCCACAAGAGGGAACACTGGCCTCTTTTCCTCCATAATACTCCTCTCTTTTGGGGAATTCCTTGACCCAGATCAAGGAATTCCGGTCAACATGAGAGTATTCTTGATTTGGGTTTGTCTTATGATCCTGGTGTTTCAGCGCCTATCTCGTTTTTCCCCTGTCTCATAGATCTGGATGGCTGGGGTATGATGCAGAGGAAGGCAGAAAATCTCTTGCAAGAGAAAGGAGAGGAGCAAGGAGTGAACAGGCAGGGACGACCGGTAGTAAATGCGCTTCTGACAGGCAGGAAAGATGGCAAGACTCATAGGTCACTCATTATGTGCAGACTGTCTTCCTCGTTTTTCCACTGCCAAGAAGGTGGCTGGCATTATAGGTCTCTTCTCTCTTCCGTGTCAAGAAAAAAAAGAGAGAGCCATCCTTAACAAATCATTTGACAGGATGGGAGTGAAGAGTAAAATGGAGGTTGGATTGCGTCTCCATCCCTGTGTGCTGGAGATTCCTCCGAGCCCCCACGTGTCGGAGAGGTGAAAATCCAGGCGTGATCTTTTCCGGTAGAGCCATGAAGCGGAGAAGACGATCCCAAGAGATCCCGAAAAGCAGGGGAGGCTGCCTGGACTGGGGAAAGGGGTGCCTCATCCTCTCTCTCCTGCTCTTCCCCTCCCTCCTTTTTGCGCAGGAAGGGGGGGAGGCTTACCGGTCCTTTTTCGGCCTGAATCCCCGCCTGGTCGTCTGGATCGTGGCCGAGCTCCACCTGATGTACGCCGCCTTTGTCTTAGGTGTCCCTCTCTTTGCCGTCATCGTAGAGTACATCGGGAAGCGGACCGGAGATCCCAAGTACGACCGCCTGGCACGGGAGTTCACCAGGCTTCTCCTGGCCGCCTTCTCCACCACGGCAGCCTTAGGAGGGCTGTTGGCCTTCACCCTCTTTGGCCTCTATCCCAAATTCATGGGATACCTCACTCAGATCTTCCATAAATCTTACTATGTGTACGCACTCCTCTTCTTTGCCGAGGGCTTTACCCTCTATCTCTACTACTACTCCTGGGACAGACTGCAGGAGAAGGGGAAAGGATTCCATATCTTCTTGGGGATCCTCCTGAATGTGTGGGGAACCGTGCTGATGCTGATTGCCAATTCCTGGGCCAGCTTCATGATGAGCCCGGCCGGTGTTGACCAGGAGACAGGGGCCTTTCTCGGCAGCACCTGGGCCGCGGTGGCCAATCCCCTCTGGATTCCCCTGGCCATTCACCGCTTTATCGCCAATATCGCCTTTGGCGGCCTGATCGCCGGTGCGTACGCGGCGGTCAGGTTCCTGGGGGCCACAAGCGAGACGGAAAAGGCGCACTACGACTGGATGGGATATGTGGGGAACTTCGTGGCCATCGCTGCCCTCATCCCGCTTCCCTTTGCCGGGTACTATCTGGGACGCGAGGTCTACAGCGCCTCTCCGGTCATGGGAAACAACATGATGGGGGGAGCCTTCTCCTGGACCTTCATCATCCAGGCCATCCTCATCGGTATCCTCTTCATCGGGGCCAACTACTACCTCTGGATCGGTATGGGACGAATAGCCGGTGCAGAGCGCTATCTGAAGTACATCAAGTATATCAACCTGATCCTCCTGATCTGCTTTGCCGTCTGGCTCACTCCCCACAACCTCCCCCTGAGTGCTGCCGAGCAGCTCGCCATCGGCGGCCAGTACCACCCGGTGCTGAAGTGGCTCGGGTTGATGTCGGCCAAGAACGCGGTGGTGAACTTCATCATCCTCTCCACCTTCTTCAGCTTCCTCCTGTACCGGCGGGCGAACAAGGGACGACCACGTCCCTTTGCCGAACAGGGAACCCCGGCCCGGGTGGTGCTCCTTGTGGTGGGAGGAGTGTGTCTCCTCTTCCTGGGAGCCTATGCCTACTCCCTCTTCACCCTGGACCCGGCAACTCTGGAGCTGAGCCCGGATAAGGCCCGCTATTTTCTCTTCCCCGGCCTGCTCCTCATTCTGGAGATCATCACCATCTTTGTGGCCATCTGGTTGACCTTTCGTGACCGTGGCCTCCTCGGCCAGGGACTCCTCTTTGCCGTGACCGTAACCAGTGCCGTCTTTGCCCTGGGAATCTATGGGTTCGTCATCATGGAGAAGGCCAATCCCTTCCTCCGCAACATCGCTGTCACCCAGTTTTTGCTGGTCATCTCCTGCCTGGTGGTCAACACCTTCATCGACATCTTCCTCTTTCAAGGGGCAGAGGTGGTGGGGGGGATTCAATGGGGGAAGATGCCGGCCCGCTCGCAGTATGTGCTTGTTCTGCTCTGTGTCACCGTCGTGATCCTCATGGGACTCATGGGGTACATCCGCTCCGGGCTTCGGGAGGACTGGCATGTCTATGCGATCATGCAGGATACCTCTCCCGAAGCCTATACCCCGACCATGGCCTACATGACCAGGGTGGTGGGAGGGATCGTCCTCCTCTTCCTCGGCTCCATCGCCTTTGTCTTCTGGCTGAGTGGGCTGGGGGAGCATAGATCTCCTTCACCTACCCCTCTTCCTGTCCGGGGAGGATTGGGAAATGCGACACCAGAGCAGGGAGGGACCCATCGCTCCTTCCTGGGAGTTGTCATCTTTACGGTTGTCGTCGTCCTGGCCTTTGCCTACCTGGGGGAGGTCTTAACCCGCATCTCAGGAGAAGCGTCCCGAGGCGCGGGAGGTCGTGTGGCTGGTGAGGCGGTAACGCCGGCAGCCGGGGAAGCACTCTTCTGGGGGAAAGGGAACTGTTACACCTGCCACAGCATCGGTGGCCGGGGGAGCGCCATCCGGGGGCCGAACCTGGGGGAGACCGGACCGCTACACCTGCCCATCGGTGCGCGGAGTGTGGAGCGAGCCAGGGAGCGGGCAGGGCAGACAGGCAAGCCCTTTACCGCCACCGATTACCTGCTCGAATCGCTGGTGGAGCCTGGAGCTTACGTGGTCCAGGGCTATAACAACATCATGCCGGTGATCTGGAAACCTCCTATCGCCCTGAAACCCGAAGAGATCAAGGCCGTTGTCCTCTACCTCCAGAGCCAGGGAGGTACGGTGGATGGGAAGGCGATCGACGCCTCCCCCTTCTTTCAACAACTGAAAGCGACGACTCCTACGACCGAGACCCGGGTGGTCGAGGCCTGGAAACCCTACTTGTCAGGTGATCCAGAGCGAGGAAAGAGGCTCTTCTTCGATCTGGGTGGTCCGGCCGGTTGTGCCGTCTGCCATAAGGTGGGAGAGCAGGGAGGGATGGTCGGTCCTGAACTGACCAAGATCGCTGCCATCCAGTCTCCCCAGTATATCCTGGAATCGATCTTAGAGCCGAGTAAGGTGGTTGTTCCAGGCTACGGCTTTACCGTAACCTCCCTTACCCTGCAAGACGGTCGTGTCATCACCGGAACGGTAAAGGCCGAGGATGAGACCACCATCGAGGTGGTCGATGCCCAGGGGCAGGTGCAAAAGATCGCCAAGGCGGTGGTGGTGGAGCGGGGTAAACAGGAGCGCTCCCCCATGCCGGACAACTTTAGCCAGCGGTTGACGGTGCAGGATCTGCACGATCTGCTGGCCTTTCTTTTGACCTTGAAGTAGAGGAGCAGCATGAGCGATGGCACAGGTTCGGTTGAGAGTTCCCCTGTTCTGGTCTACCCTCCTCTCCCTGGTCCTGGTCTATCTCCTGCTGGCGTATGGATTCCCGGCTCTGACCATGGTCGTGACCGGCTCGGATCGCTGGATCCCTGTACCCAGGACCCTCATGGCCATGTTCATGATTCTGGCCATTGTCGGGGCTTTGGTCTATGTCTCGACGAGTGACGAGAAGCTGGCCGAGTTTACCCGACCGCTCCAGACCGTGCTGCGAGGGGATCTGGAGGGAAGGTGGTCGCTATGGGCCAGGGGGGCCCGGCTCCTCTGCCTCCTTGTGGTGCCTCTGATCGTGGGAGGCCTGGTCTACCTGCAGGTCAGGCCATCGGTAGGGAGTCCGACCGCCCTGCGTATCCAGCATCCCACCATTCCAGGCGCTTTCGAGCGGTTGACCAATCCGTTTCGGAATCCGGATGGGACAATAAAAGAGGGCAAGGTGCTGGAGGAGGGGGCGGTGCTCTACCAGAAGAACTGCCGTCCCTGTCATGGTACGACCGCCGGGGGGGATGGTCCCATGGGCTGGGGATTCCGGTTGAAGCCGGCCAACTTCCGTGACCCGGGTACCATTGCCACCCTGGTAGAGGCTTACCTCGTCTGGCGAATCAAGGAGGGGGGGATAGGATTGCCCCCTGAGGCGAGTCCCTGGGATTCGGCCATGCCCTCCTGGAAAGGGGAACTCAGCGACGAAGAGATCTGGAAGATCATCCTGGCCGAGTACGATACGGCTGGCGTAGAACCGCGCAAACCGGAGAAGTCACCATGAAGCGCTTGTCACGGCTTGGGGGTTGCGCTCTCCTCCTCTCCCTGCTCCTGGCAGGGATGACCCTGGCCCAGACAAAGCCCCCGGAGAGTCCGGAGAATGTGGCCAGGGGAGAAGAGATTTATCAAAGGCGGTGCTGGTTCTGTCACGGATTGGAAGGGGATGGGAATGGCCCGGTGGCCGACTATCTGGACCCGCGTCCCCGCGATTTCACCCTCGGATCGTACAAACTGCGTACCACCGAGAGTGGAGAGCCCCCT
>RFHZ01000039.1 GCA_003696125.1 Nitrospinota bacterium | reverse complement strand
GGTGCCGCGATTCAGGATGTCGGCATGGACGATGCTCTTCTGTCCACGGATCAACTGCTCCACCGCCGACTCGTCGGTCCCTTGAGGGCTATCCGGAGAAGAGTACTTGTACTTGCGGAAGAGATCGACATAGAACTGCACCCCTTTGATCCAGGCCTCAGAGTCGCAGTTAGACCGCGTCCAGTCTGCATTGATAAAGTCGCTCGTCTCGATATCGAGCGAGCGAACCCACCCGTTTAACTGCGTATCCCCGGCATCCCAGATCTTCCCATAGACTTCGGTGGGGTACTCGGAGACCTTGTTGGTCTTAAAGGCCTTGAGAATCTCCAGAAAGTGGTCCGTATCCCGGATCGGCCACTCCTTCTCAAAATCGAGTCCCGCCTTCTTCCAGTGATCGATCCGGGTCACCACCGGGGCCTGCGGCACGAGGAGGAAGGGGAGATCATAGATCTGGTCGGCATCCGGATACCCGCGGTTCTGCTGCCTGATCAACGGTAAGAGCCAGGCGATCGCCTCGCGCGTCTTTGCCTCCCACTCCTTCTCCACAAAATCGTTCATGGGCCGGAGAAAGCTCCGCAACTGCCCGGTCCAGCGACAGAAGGCATCGAAGACGGTGGGGATCTTGCCGGCAACAAAGTTGGTGCGGTACTTGGGACCGATGATGCTGCCGTACGTATCCCAGGTGGTCTTGACTTTGGCACCTGTGCGTTGCTCAAAGGCTTTGATGATCGAGGCGGAGAGGCGCTTGACCACCGGATTCTGCACCCCGATCATGTTCCAGTAGTCGATGGTCACCCCTTTGAGGTCTGTACCCGGTCTGGCATAGAGCAGGTCCGGGGTCAGGCTGGTGGTGAGTCCCATCGCGGCAAGGGATGTGGTGATTTTCAAGAAGTCACGCCGTGAGTACGGCCGGCCGAGGTCTCTGTCCATGGCTACCTCCTTGTCTAAGGTTGAAGGTTGCTCTCCCACTATGCGCTTTCTTAACAAACCCCCCTCTCCCTGTCAATAAAAATCCTCTCGAGAAACCCGGCATAATTTTTGTCCTTGACTTGTTACAGGAAGGCGGATAGTATGGCTCTACCATCGCTGCTAGAGGTCCCAGAGAGCTCTTCTCTCTGGCCAATCTGCTGTCATCTAAAGGGAGGGATGGGGTTATGAAGAGTCGAGACGGTTTTACCTTTTATAACCAGCTCCTGGAAAAAGAAGTCAACCGCAGAACCTTCCTGCGCCTCGCTGCCGGAGGACTGGCCGCGGCAGGCACCTTCCATCTGGGCCTGCCCTGGAGTCTGGCCGCCACTCCCCGCACCTTTGATGTGGGGACGCCTAAATATGGAGGGACGATCACCATCGGCCTGGGGGGAAACCCGGATACGCTCGATCCTCACCACACCTCCTATCTGCTGGCCATCAAGATCCACAGCAACATCTATAACGGGATACTGAAGATCACCTATGACGGGAAAAACGTGCGCTTTGAACCGGATCTGGCCAAGGAGTGGGAGATCAAAGAGGAAAAGATCCACACCTTCCGCTTTCACCAGGGTGTGCACTTCCACAACGGTGATGAACTCACCGCCGAAGGGGTGAAATGGTCCCTGGAGCGGGTAATGAACCCGGCCGAGAAATCGTTCCATGCCTGGAAGCTGGCGGCCGTGGAAAAGCTGGAGGTTCTCGATAAATACACCTTGCGGATGACCCTCAAACATCCAGATCCTTTCCTGCCCGTGGCCCTGACCGGCTCCACCGGTCGAGCAGGTACCATCGTGAATCGCCGGGCGGTAGAGCAGTACGGCAAGGAGTATGGACACCGACCGGTAGGCACCGGGCCGTTCAAATTCGTGGAGTGGGTGGAAAACAGTCATATTACCTTAGAGCGCAACCCCGACTACTTCGAAAAGGACGGCGCCGGCAACCAGCTCCCCTTCCTGGATCGGGTACACATCAAAATCATCGAGGAAGAGTCTTCCCGTATCGCCGCCATAGAGACCGGAGAGATCGACGGGATGGACAGCGCGCCGTACCAGTTTGTCAGCCGGCTCCGGCAGAATCCCAAACTGAACGTCTATACCCAGGTCGGCGGCAACTACTGGCACCTCTCCATGCACTGTGGCCGGCCGCCCTTCAACAACAAAACCCTTCGCCAGGCCGTGGCCTTTGCCATCGATCGGGATGCCTTTATCAAGGCGATCTTCTTTGGCGAAGCGATCCCGGCCCATGCCGCCATCTCCCCTCCCATGACCGATTTCTGGGATCCAGAGCTGGAATCGGACAAAAACGGGCAGTACTACGACCTGGAGAAGGCCAAGGCCCTGGTCAAGAAATCCGGGTATGATGGCCGTGAGGCGATCTATGTGGCGCAGAGCTGGGGGAACGGTCCCCGCAGGGCCCAGGTGCTGCAGGCGATGCTGGCCCGCGCAGGGATCAGGGTCAAGCTCACCCTCAACGAATCGGCCAGTTGGCGGAAGCGCTGGCGTTCGGGAGACTACGATCTGATCGATTTCGGCTGGTGGGCCGATCTCGACCCGGATGAAACCCTGTACCCGGAGTGGCGCAGCGGGGAGAAGTGGAACTTCGGGCAGTACAGCAATCCGGAATTCGACCGGCTGGTCGATGCGGCGCGTCGCACCATCGACGTGGCCAAACGCCGGGAGCTGTACAGCAAGGCGCAACGCATCCTGGTAGAGGATGCCCCCTGTGCCTTCATCGCCCATGTCAATGAACACAAGGTCTTTGCCAAATACGTGCGTGGATTCAACCCGATTCCTGCCGATCTGATCGATATGCACAGCGTCTGGTTAGAAAAGGCTTAGGAAGGGATCGTGGGGACCGGGTAGGAACCGGTCCCCCCAGCGGGGAGAAGGAGCCGTGTACCGATTCATCCTGCGACGCCTGGGACACTCACTCATCGTGCTGTTTATCGTCTCGGTGGTCGTCTGTTACATGATGCGACTCATTCCTGGCGACCCGATCCTGATCATCCTGGGAGACGAATACGATCCCGAGGTCTATGCGCGGATGCGGCACGATCTGGCCCTGGACAAACCGATCATCCTCCAGTACTTCTACTGGATACGGAACATCCTGCGAGGGGATTTCGGCTACTCCTACCTCTCCCACATGAAGGTGAGTACCTTACTGGGGCAGGCCCTGCCCCCTACCCTGACCCTGGTCACCGGCACCCTGATCGTCGGGGTCCTCATCGCTCTTCCTTCCGGTATCCTGGCCGCGGTCAAGCGGGATTCTCCTCTCGACTACTTCTCCATGGGGTTTGCCATCCTCGGCTACTCCATGCCCAGCTTCTGGAAGGGGATCATCCTGATCTGGATCTTTGCCGTCCTGCTCCGCTGGTTCCCTACCATGGGCTATATCCCCCCCTGGGAAAACTTCGGGAAGAGCCTGTGGCACATGACCCTCCCCTCCCTCACCCTGGGAACTTTCTTCGCCGGATTGGTGGCGCGCATCACCCGCTCCAGCCTCCTGGAGGTGTTAGACCGGGAGTACATCAAAGCGGCCAAGGCCAAGGGGGTGCGGGAAGCTGCCCTGGTCTACAAGCATGCCCTGCGCAATGCGCTGATCCCGATCGTCACCGTGGTCGGCCTCCAGTTTGGCCAGCTCCTGAGCGGTGCGGTACTGACCGAAACGGTCTTCTCCATTCCGGGGATGGGACGCCTGATCGTCAGCTCTATCCTCAACCGTGAATACCACGTGGTGCAGGCCGCGGTGCTGGTCGGGGTGGTCTTCTTTGTCCTGGTCAATCTGATCGTTGATGTCATCTACGGCTTTTTAAATCCCAAGATCCGGGTTGAGGCCTGAACAAGGATGTTGAGAAATACCCAGCATACCGTAACCGAAGTTTCTCCCCTCTCCCCTCAGGCAGAGATGGAGAGGAGGGTACAACAGCGCTATACGCGTCTCCACAGGACCTATCGTTTCTGGAAACGCTTCAGTCGCAACAAGGGAGCGGTCTTCGGTCTTTTCGTCTTCCTGCTCATCGTCTTTACCGCCATCTTTGCCCCCTGGCTCGCCCCGTACGACCCGATTGAGCAGGATTTCCTGAGCCTCATGCAGCCCCCCTCGGCCGAACACTGGCTGGGCACGGATAGCCTGGGACGCGATATCCTCAGCCGCATCATCTACGGCTCCCGTATCGCCCTGATCGTCGGGATCCTTGCCGTCTCGCTCGCCCTGGTCATCGGCGTGTTCCTCGGCCTGATCGCCGGATACTATGGCGGCATCGTGGATAGCATCATCATGCGGATCATGGATGGGCTCTTCGCCTTTCCCATCCTCATCCTGGCCATCGGTCTGATGGCCATCCTGGGACTGGGCCTGGTCAACATCATCATCGCGGTGGCGGTCGGGTACATCGCCCCCTTTGCCCGGGTCACGCGGGGAGATGTGCTGGCGGTACGGGAGGAGACCTACATCGAGGCGGCTCGCCTGGCCGGGGTGAGTAATTTAGGGATCATCCTGCGCCATGTGCTCCCCAACGTCATGGCCCCGATCATCGTGCAGGGAGCGTTACGCGTTTCAGGAGCGATCATCACCGAGGCGGGGTTGAGCTTTCTGGGCCTGGGGATCCCTCCCCCAACCCCGGTCTGGGGTTCGATGATCAGCGAGGGACGCCAGTTTATCGTCATGGCCCCCTGGATCTCTACCTTTCCCGGCATCGCCCTGATGCTGGCCGTGGTGGGATTAAACCTCCTGGGAGACGGTCTCCGTGATACGCTTGACCCCCGTTTACGAAAATAAAAAACCGCCCCCTTCCGCCTTTGAGTAGGGAAGCGTTTCCGTGGGGGCAGGTCAAGGTGATGGGAATGGGACCTCTGTTAGAAGTCAAAGATCTGTGCATCGATTTCAAGATGGAAGAGGGGATCTTGCGGGCCGTAGACCGGGTCAGTTTCACCATCGATCGCGGCGAGATCCTGGGACTGGTCGGGGAGTCCGGGGCAGGAAAGAGCC
>RFHZ01000038.1 GCA_003696125.1 Nitrospinota bacterium | reverse complement strand
CTCCTTGAGCCAGGTCCATTGCCCGCGACGGGGGGATTTCTGGGCCGGGTTGAGGACGCGTTCCAGGTTGAACTTGACCGTGTGGGCGGTGAAGGGTTCTCCGTTGTGGAATTTGACACCGGGGCGGAGTTTTATTTCCCAGGTCAGGTCATCGAGGGCGGTGACCGAGGTGGCCAGCTTGGGGATCGGTTGCATGGTCTTGGAATCGCGTCCCATGAGCTGATCAAAGAGATGCCATCCTGCAATGATAGCTAGGCGGACACCATGCATGTGCGGATCCAGGGTGGGGATGTTTGAGCCCAGGGCGACGGTCACTTCTCCGCGCGGAGCGGCAAAGAGGGAGCTCCCTCCCATTCCCATGAAGAGGAAAAAGACTAGCCAAACGGTAACACCCCTGGACAGCTTCATCGGCTCACCCTCCTTTCCCTGTCATCCTCTTTGAGGCCCTATACTCTTGCCGGGTTTATCCGTACAGCCCTCTTGGTCCTCGGGGGAAGGAACCTCTCTCTATTATACAGATGGAAGAAAAAAAAGAAACGGTTTTCTGCAGGTGAAAAAGGGATGCCCATCTTAAAGAATCGCTCCCTTTTGCCGATACAATACCTGGACGACATGTCAAAAACGTTCTCCCTGCACCCGGAGAACAGGAGATGGTGATCTGATGCACAGGCCTGTACATAGGGGAATAAAGGATGAAGAGGTTTGGCCTTATCTTGATTCTCTTCCTGCTCTTTAAAGGAGATGGCCTCCCTGTCTGGGGAGAGCCGAATCCAGGACAGATCCAGACCGTTCAGCGAGAGCTCCGCAAGGCAGGATTTGATCCTGGACCGATCGACGGCATACTCGGGCCCCAAACCCTGACCGCAATCCGGCAGTACCAGGCCCGGCACGATAGGGGAACGAGTAGAGTTCTTGATCAGCTCATTCCCCAACTCTTCTGGAGCAGAGGAGAAGAGAATGGGGGAGAGGGGCCTCCCGCAGATGGTGAACAGGGACGCTCTGTTCTCAGTCCCCCTCAGAGGCGACTCACCCTGGAGGGGATAGCGTATATTTTGCAAACCACCCGTGATCTGCGGGGGCGGGATCTCTCCGGACTGAATCTCTCCAAGATGGATCTCAGCAGGGTGAATCTGGAAGGGGCGGATTTGCGCTGGACCGATCTCCGCCTCTCAGATCTACACGAGGCAAATCTGAGAGGGGCCAATCTTCAGGACGCGAATCTGCGGAGAACAAATCTGGTCAAGGTGGATCTGAGTGGAGCGAATTTGACCGATGCCAATCTCTTCAGAGCCAATCTCCGTGAGGCCGTATTGCACCAGGCTCTTCTGGAAGGGGCGATCTTGACCGGTGCCAATCTCCGACGGGCCGACCTGATCAGAGCCAACCTGAATGATGCAAGCCTGGACGGCGCCGTACTGGCCATGGCCAACCTGGCAGAAGGGGATCTGAGCGGCGCAAACCTCCAGATGGCCAATCTCCGGGAAGCGTCACTCTACCATGCCAATCTGGATGGGGCCATCCTGACCGGGGCTTCCCTGTACCGGGCCAACCTGGTAAAGGCGATCTTAACCGGGGCCCTGCTTCATCGCGTCGATCTACGCTTTGCCGATCTCCGGGGCACAGACCTGCGGGGGGTCAGGGGAGTGACCCGGGAGCAGAGGAGAGAGTACGAGGCCCAGGGGGCACGGGTGGATTAACAGGTACCCGCACGGCCGGTTACTGGTCAAATTCCCGCACGAACAGCTCCTGTCGTAGATAGACAAAGCGGGGACTCAGCGGTGGTAAGTTGCTGGCGTCGTTGAAGTCGGTATCGTATCCCCAATCACGGATCGGGGCTTTGTACTGCGGGTTTCCATACTTCCAGGCACCGTTGACGTGCTGTGGGGTCCCCAGGCTGACAAAGGAGCCCCGGTAGTGGAGGGCGACCCCGGTCCACTTCTCATGAAAGCGGGGGTAGTTTTCCAGACCCCCGTTGTAAGAGCCTTTATCCTGTCCTCCACTCCCTTCTACACCTCCGGTGATATCGGTACCCGCCAGGAAGGCGGCGTTGATGGTCGTTTCAGTAGCAACACGGCTATTGACGCTTAAGGTGTCCTTAGAGTCATCCCAGTTGTTGGAGAGGACGTTGAGGGAATCGGCCAGGATGGCGGCCGGCTTCTTGTTGGTCTTGTTATAGTCTCCCTGGATATAGATGGCCTGATTGGTGACCACGGTCAGTCCCTGGATCGCCGGGGCTCCTGGTGTCGTCGCCTTCAACTCGCCCCCATTCTTGAGACGGACACCATAGTTATTGATGGTGTTGGAGTTGGGGCCTTCCACGGTGAAGTAAAAGACCAGCCCTCCCTCGCTGGTATCGTCGAGTCCTTTGCCGGCACCGAGCAGCGAGTTGTTATGGATGCAGTTGAAGAGCTTCTGTAAATTGACCTCCAGCATGCGGATGTCTTTTCCTTCCCGGTTATTGTAAAAGCTGTTGGCCGCCCCGTCTTCACTGATATAGGTGGTATCCACGGCCGCGGCACAGTCGCCACCCAGGCCGGGAAGATCGGCTACGGCGACCGAGTTGTCCGCGTTGCGCACCTCGATGGCGAGCGCATTTTCCGCGGCATCTAGCTTCAGGACTACGCGCAGGTCAGCCTTATCCCAGTAAAGCTTGCCTGGGGTAGGATCAAAGCTATCCACCGTCGGCACGGTCACCACGTCGACCCCGGTCTGAATCATCCCGTTCCAGGGACCAAGGGCGGACTCATCGATTTGGGTGCGTCCTCCGGAACAGCTCGGAAGCTCCCTCAAGTTTACCGGGTCGATGACCCGCACCGGATGCCCGTTACAGGTGTTGCTGTTCTTGCGGCCCCGGTAAAGGTCCCCTGCTGTGGTGACCTGGCCGAGGATATCCAGGCTGTTTCCGGCATCGAGGTAGAGGTCTCCGTTGGTATGTACCGGTCCGGCCAGGGTCATGGTCGGGCCAGGCAGGATCTCCAGGTCTTTGTTATAGAAGGCGGCAAACTGGAAGAGGGGAACCAGACGACTCTTGAAGCGTAACGCCAGGATCGCCTCGGTTTTCCCCTTGCTGTTTTTGGCCACCGAGTAGGCGGTGTAGCGGTACTCCTGCGCATTCAGGTTCTGATAGAGTTCTCCAGGAGGGATGGTGATGATTTGCGGATTCCCCGCCTCCTCAACGACATAGGTCGTTGCCGTACGGCCTGCCAGATCGTAACTCTTACACACAAAATCCCCGCTTCCCTGGTTGGTCCCGCTACATGCCCCATTCTCCTCTGGGCTGGTACCGGTGGGACGGTTAAACCCGAGGAAGGTCTGTCGAATCTCTTCTGCCCGCAGGTTGAGACCGGCTTCGGCCACATAGAAGCCGGTGGTACTGTCGGTAGAGGATTGACTGGTACCGATTTCCACCATGTTCAAGATATAGTATGAGCTCAACAGGGCCATGAGAATAGACAGGGTTCCCAGGGTGGTGACCAGGGCAAATCCTTGTCTATTGCACAGCACGCTTTTCATCGACCGATCCTCCTCAGTTGGACAGGATATTCCGAGGGAAAAGTCGTGTCGAGAAGGTTCGCCGGATCTCTTGCCCTCGTACAGTAGTCCTGCCGGTAAGGGTGACTTCTAATGCTTGCAGCGATGTCCAGGAGTCTGCCGGGGTGAAGCTCGTTTTGATGCTTCCATCTTGCATCAGGGCCCGTACCTGGAAGTTTTCGATGGCATCGACGACATTTAAAGGATTATTCGTGTCACCGTTCAGGATCAGTTGCAGCAAGCCGTCCTGTACCTGGTAGCGTCGCTCCTGCAGGATGTACATGGCTGATCCATAGTCGTAGGTATACTGCCACCTCCCCTCTTTACGGTGGATGTGGAGTCCCGAAGCGTCATCTTTCTCGTCGCTGTAAATAAAAAACTCTCCCTGTCGGGTTGCCGGATTATAG
>RFHZ01000433.1 GCA_003696125.1 Nitrospinota bacterium | reverse complement strand
GTTCGACCCTGGCCTTTGGCGATTACGGCCTGAAGGCGTTGGAACCGGCATGGATTACGAATCGCCAGATCGAGGCGGCCCGGATAGCCATGACCCGCTATGCCCGGCGCGGTGGGAAGGTCTGGATTCGTATCTTCCCGGATAAACCGATCACACGAAAGCCGGTAGAGACCCGGATGGGGAAGGGAAAGGGTTCCCCGGAAGGATGGGTGGCCGTGGTGAAGCCGGGACGTATCCTCTATGAGATGGCCGGGGTAGAGGAAAAGGTGGCGCAGGAGGCGTTGCGTCTGGCCTCTCATAAGCTGCCGATCAAGACCAAATTCGTCAAGAAGACCCAATAGAGGGTGAGCAGGTAGAGATGGGGAGAGAAGATGAAGGCGAGTGAGCTGCGCGGGCTATCCGTGGAGGAACTGCGCGAAAAGGAGCGCGAACTGCAGCGAGAGCTCTTCAACTTGCGCTTTCAACTGGCCACAGGACAGATTGAAGATGTGAATCGCATTCGCATTGTCCGCAAGGATATTGCCCGGGTAAAGACCCTCCTGCGCGAGCAGGAGCTCGGGATCGTGCCTCGACCGAAGAAGAGGAAAGAGGAAGAATGAGCGGAGAGCAGAAGAGAAAGGTCCTGGTAGGGGAAGTCGTCAGCAATAAGATGCAGAAGACCGTGGTGGTCAAGGTGGAACGCCTGATCCAACACCCGGAGTACAAGCGACGGGTCAAGCGGACCAAAAAGTATAAGGCACACGATGAGATGAATCGCTGCCAGGTGGGGGATACGGTACGTATTGTGGAGACCCGACCACTGAGTAAAGAGAAGAGATGGCGGGTGGTGGAGATTCTGACCAAGGCGCAAGAGGTATAAACGAGGCATGGTGGGAGAGGTAAGGCGATGATTCAGTTACGATCCATACTCAATGTGGCCGATAATACCGGAGCCAAGAAGGTCTCATGCATCCAGGTCCTGGGGGGGTCCAAACGCCGCTACGGGAGTGTGGGTGATATCATTGTGGTCAGCGTGAAAGAAGCGGCCCCCAACGGTACGGTCAAAAAGGGGGAAGTCCGCAAGGCGGTGATTGTGCGGACGGCCAAAGAGGTAAGACGCGATGACGGCTCCTATATCCGCTTTGACGAGAATGCGGCGGTCCTTATTAACGATCAGCTTGAGCCGATAGGAACCCGTATCTTTGGGCCGGTGGCTCGAGAACTACGGGCCAAACGGTTTATGAAGATCATTTCCCTGGCCCCAGAGGTGCTGTGAATGTGCTGCTCCCCGCACTACCAGCGGGAAGGACCGGAGGTTAACCGATAAAGGGGAAAAGGAGAGGGAAGCGTGCAACCGAAACTGAAGATCAAGCGGGATGATATGGTAGAGGTGATCGCGGGGAAAGACCGGGGCAAGCGGGGAAAGGTGCTCCGTGTCTTCCCGCGCGAGGGTCGCCTCATCGTGGAAAAGATCAACATGATCAAACGGCATACGCGACCCACCCAGTATCAGACGCAGGGAGGAATCCTGGAGAAGGAGGCCAAGATTCATATCTCCAACGTCATGCTCGTCTGTAGCCGCTGCGATGCCCCGGTGCGGGTCGGGAGAAGGACGCTGGAGGATGGAACCAAGGTACGATACTGCAAGAAGTGTAACGAAGTGATCGATAAGACCTAGAGGTGGCGATGAGCGAGAAGGCAACAGGGGTAATGAGTCGTCTGCGAGAGCGCTATATGCAGGAGGTTGTGCCACAACTGCAACGGGAGTTCGGGTATAAAAACCCGATGCAGGTACCCAAGATCGTAAAAATCGTGGTCAATGCCGGGCTGGGAGAAGCGAGTCGCGATGCCAAACTGCTGGAAGGGGCGATGCGAGATCTGGCCCTCATTACCGGCCAGCGCCCGATGATCACGCGGGCCAAGAAGTCGATAGCCGGCTTCAAACTCCGCGCCGGCATGCCGGTCGGGTGTAAGGTCACCCTGCGCCAGGACCGGATGTATGAGTTTCTCGATCGCCTCATTAACGTGGCTCTCCCCCGGGTGCGGGACTTCAAAGGGGTCTCGGCCAACGCCTTTGATGGCCGGGGAAACTACTGCCTGGGGATTCGAGAACATACCATCTTCCCCGAGGTCAACCTCGACCAGGTGGAGAAGGTCTTCGGCCTGGGCGTGATCATTACGACCACGGCAGAAACGGATGAAGAAGGACGGGAATTGCTGCGCTTACTGGGGATGCCCTTCCGTCCATAGAGGGAGGAGCCCTGTGATCCCAAATCCAGGAAAAAACCGCCTTTCCCGGTAAGCGAGAGATCGACACAGAGGACATCATCTGCGGAAGAAGGGAGCGAGCTTGGCAAAGAAATCACTCATTGCAAAGGCAAAAAGAAAACCGAAGTTTGCGGTGCGGGCGTATAATCGGTGTCGGCTCTGTGGAAGACCCCGGGCGTACATGCGAAAGTTTCAGATGTGCCGCATCTGTTTCCGGACATTAGCCCTGCGCGGAGAGATCCCGGGGGTCATCAAGTCGAGTTGGTAAAGAGCACCAGTGTCTGGAGCGAGTCAGGAGAGGAAAAGGATACGAAGCGTATGAGCATGAGTGATCCCATTGCAGACTATCTGACCAGAATTCGAAATGCCATTATGGCACGGCATGAGCGAGTCGAGATTCCTGGATCACGGATCAAGAGAGAGATAACCGAACTTCTCAAGCGGGAAGGGTACATCCAGGATTACGTCTGGATCGAGGATAACAAACAGGGGAAGTTGCAGATCGAACTCCGCTATGATGGTGAGGAGAGTGTGATTCAAGGATTGCGACGGATCAGCAAGCCGGGAGGACGGGTTTACGTCAAGGCGAAAGAGGTGCCCCGCGTGCTGAACGGGTTGGGGATCGCCATCCTCTCTACGCCGCAAGGTCTCCTCACCGATCGAGAATGTCGTCAGCGGAACGTGGGCGGAGAAGTGCTCTGTTATGTCTGGTAGTCGAAGGTAGGAGGAGAGGGCATGTCACGCGTGGGGAAGAGACCGATTCCACTCCCCCCCGGAGTGGAAGTCTCTATTGAGCAGGATACGGTAGAGGTGCGAGGACCGAAAGGGGTTCTTCGTCACACCCTCCCCCGGACCATCTCGGCCCGGGTAGAAGGGCAGATGTTGCTGGTGGAACGGGCCAACGATTCTAAAGAGAGCAAAAGCCTGCATGGCCTGACCCGCACGTTGCTGGCCAACATGGTACACGGGGTCAGTGAAGGGTTCCAGAAACGGCTGGTGATTGAAGGCATCGGGTTCCGGGCCCAGTTGATGGGCTCCCATCTCCAACTCTCCCTGGGCTATTCTCACCCGATTATCTATCCCGCACCGGAAGGGATCGAATTCGAGATCGCGGATCGAAATGCGATTGTGGTGAAAGGGATCGACAAACAACTGGTGGGGAGCGTAGCCGCAGAAATCCGGAGCCTCCGGCCACCAGAACCGTACAAGGGGAAAGGGATCGCCTATGCCGATGAGTATATTCGCCGCAAGGTCGGGAAAGGCGGCGTATAGCGGGAAAAAGGAGAGCAGGCGGTGGTAGTAAAAGGATCAGAAAAACGGGATCGACGCAAAGCGCGTCAGAGACGGGTACGCAAGAGAGTGCGCGGAACACCGGAGCGCCCTCGCCTCTCCGTCTTTAAGAGTAGCAAGCATATCTACGCACAGATCATCAACGACATGGATGGACACACGCTCGCGGCGGCTTCCAGCCTGAGCCAAGCCTTTCGGAGTCAACAGGCCTCAGGAGGAAACATCGACGGGGCCAAGCTGGTGGGAAAGCTGGTGGCAGAAGAGGCTTTGCAAAAGGGGATCCGCAAGGTCGTCTTCGATCGGAACGGCTTCCTCTACCATGGACGAGTAAAAGCGCTTGCCGATGCTGCCCGCGAGGCTGGACTCGAGTTTTAGCGGTGAGGCAGAGAGGAGAAGGAGGAGAAGGTGGCTGTCGATATGCGGGAAAGAGGAGGGGAAACCACTGAACTGGTCGATAAGATTGTACACATTAACCGCGTGGCCAAGGTCGTAAAAGGGGGACGGCGTTTTAGCTTCAGTGCCTTGGTCGTGGTCGGGGACCGTGCTGGACGGGTTGGAGTCGGCAAAGGAAAGGCGCATGAGGTGCCAGAAGCGATTCGTAAAGGGATTGAAAAGGCGAAAAAGAGCCTGATCACTATCCCTTTACACGGGACCACCATCCCGCATGAGGTGATCGGACATTATGGAGCAGGTCGGGTGTTACTGAAGCCGGCTTCCAAAGGAACCGGTGTCATTGCCGGGGGACCGGTTCGGGCC
>RFHZ01000037.1 GCA_003696125.1 Nitrospinota bacterium | reverse complement strand
GTGGTGACCCCGTACTTGAGGCAGTGGGGACCGCCGGCATTTTCGGCCACATTTCCCCCAATGGTGGAGGTGGACTGGCTACCCGGGTCGGGAGCGTATGTGTAGCCGTAAGAGGCCAGGGCCTTCTTCAGATCGAGGTTGATCACCCCCGGCTCCACGACGGCCCGCTGGTTGGGGATATCGATTTCCAGGATGCGGTTCAGGCGGGTGAGGGCGATGATGAGACACCCTTCCACCGGGATGGTACCACCGCTGATGTTGGAGCCTGCTCCTCGTGCGATGTAAGGGATGCCCTCTTGATGGGCAAAACGGACAACACGGGCCACCTGGGCGGTATCTCTCGGAAAGACCACGGCACCAGGTTCGCCTCCTTGAAAGATGGAGGCATCGTAGCCGTAAGCGTAGAGATCGGCGCGGGAGGCGGCGATGTTCTCTCGCCCGATCAAAGGGGTAAGGGCTCTAACCAGTTCTTCTCTTTGCATCAATACAGGGTCCTCTCTACTGTCTGGAGGCCACAGGAACCTTCGAGACAGCGGAGAAGGCAGGATGTCCCACTGTCCCGGTGGCCTGCAGCCTCATCTATTTATCCTTGGCATAGGGGTCCAGGAGATCACGGAGCCCGTCACCGAGCAGGTTGATCCCCAGGGTGGTAAGGAAGATGGCCATGCCGGGGAAGGTAGCCAGCCACCACATGCCGAGCATGAAGGCCCGCCCTTCACTGAGCATGACCCCCCAGGAGGGGGTGGGAGGGGGAATTCCCAGGCCGAGAAAGCTTAAGAACGACTCCCGGATGATCATCCGGGCCACCTCTACCGTGGCCAGGACGACGATGGTATTGATCAGGTTGGGGAGGATATGCCGGAGCATGATGCGACGATCCCACATCCCCAGTGCCCGCGCGGCCAGGGTGAACTCGCGCTCCCGGTAGTTATAGACCTCGGCCCGCACCACCCGGGTGTAGATCGGCCAGCCGGTAATCCCCAGCACGATGAACATGTTGGTAAAACTCGGTCCCAGGACGGCAACGATGGCCATGGCCAGGAGGATGGTGGGAAAGGAGAGCATCACGTTGACGGCAAAGGAGATGATCGTATCGATTCTCCCCCCGTAATAGCCGGCGATTAACCCGAGCAGCACGCCCAGGGTCCCGGCGATCAGCACCGCGATGATCCCTACGGAGAGGGAGATACGCGACCCGAAGATGATGCGGCTGAGGATGTCTCGACCGAGCTGATCGGTGCCGAGCAGATGGTCTGTGCCCCCACGCTCGTCCCAGACGGGGGGGACTAATCGCTTAAAGATGTCCTGCTCGTAGGGATCGTACGGGGCGATATAGGGGGCAAAGAGGGCGCAGAGCACCATGCTGAAGACCAGCAGGAAGCCCACAATTCCGGCCCGTAGCTTCCAGGCCCGTTTCCAGAAGTAGCGTGTCTTGGTCTCAGGGGGTGGCAGCGCTTCCCACTCCACCGTCTCTTTCCTCCAGCCAGGTATCTAAATGGGGGCAGCGTCTACACGAGACAGCGCCTCGTCAGTCATAACGGATGCGAGGGTCGATATAGGCCACAGCCACATCGGCCAGCAGGTTGGCCAGCACAATGATCCAGGCAAAGATCAGGACAGATGCCTGCACCAGGGGATAGTCTCCCACGCGAATGGCGCGAATGGTCAGGCTGGCCACCCCGGGCCAGGCAAAGACCGTTTCTGTGACAATGGCTCCGTTCAGCAATCCTCCCATCTGCAGCCCGATGATGGTCACCACCGGGATGGCGGCATTCCTCAGGGCATGTTTGTAGAGAACGATCCGCTCTGACAGGCCTTTGGCCCGGGCGGTACGGATATAATCCTGGGTCAATACGTCGAGCATGCCGGATCGGGTGAGACGCAGGGTCACCGGAGCGAGGTAGGAGCCGAGCGAGACGGCAGGGAGGACTAGATGGAGCCAGGTGCCGCGTCCCGAGATGGGGAGGAGGCGGAGCTTCACCCCGAAGATGATGATCAGCATCAACCCGAGCCAGAAGAGGGGCATGGCCTGCCCCACCACTCCGCCGATCGTGGCCACATTATCGATCCAGGAGTAGCGTTTGACCGCCGAAATCACCCCCAGGGGGATACCGATAGCCAGGGTGACCGCCATGCCGGCGACGGCCAGCTGGATGGTTGCCGGCATCCGCTCGGCGATCAGGGCAGCGGCCGGCTTCTTGATGACATAGGAGGTCCCCAGGTCCCCCCGGGCGATGTTCAGCAGGAACTGGAGATACTGCACGTACAGGGGTTTATCCAAGCCCATGGCCTTGCGGAAGACGGCGATGTCTTCCTTGGTAGCCTCCGGCGGAAGGAGGAGCAGGGCCGGGTCGGTGGCCAGGTGGAGAAAGATGAAGGTAATGAAGGAGACGGCCAACCCGACCAGCCCCGCCTGCAGCATCCGCCTTAGGATATAGGTACGCATACCCGGACTCTGTTATTTCCAGGAAGCATTGTAAATCCGGACGATCTCGTCACTTTCCGTTTCGTAGTTGAGTTCGCTATTGACCCCATTGATGGCGTACCGCTCGTAAATGGGGAACCAGTAGGCTTTATCGAGGATGAAGCGGATCAGTTTGCCGTAGAGCTCTTTGCGCTTTTGCGCATCCAGGGTGCTGCGGGCTTCATCCAGCCATTTGTCCATCTGCGGGTCGGTGTTGTAAGTATTGGAAGCCGTGGAATGGAACCAGTCGTAAAGGATGGCATCGGCATCGAAGATGGAGTAGCTGCCCCAGGTGAAGCTCCCGATGTCTTTGATCTTCCCGGCTCGACGCAGCTTGGTCATGACCGAAGGATTCTCGATATACGACTTGATGTGGGCCCGGATCCCCACCTTTTTCAGGTAGCCGACGATGGCCTCGTTGACCTGTCGATCCCCGTAGATGTAGTAGTCGACATCGATACCGTCTTTGTACCCCGCCTTGGCCAGCAGTTCTTTGGCTTTTTGCGGGTTGTAGGAGTAGGGGTTCTCGATGGTGGGGTCATAGCCGAAGTGGAGGGGGGTGACCGGGGTATAGACCGGCACACCGTATCCCCGCAGAATCTGCTTCACGATCGCCTCGCGGTCGATAGCGTAGTTCAGGGCCCGCCGGACATCGATGTTCTGGAAAGGAGTCGGCCCGGCCCGGCCATCGCCGTCCATCTGCAGGAAGGCGAGGCGAAGAATCTTGGTGGCGGAGATGCGGGCATTGGGAGAGGCTTCAATGACCGGGATCTGGTCCGGTTCCACGTTGCGGATCAGATCTACCCCGCCGGCCAGGAGTTCTGCGACACGGGTGGCACTCTCCGGGATGATCCGGATGATCAGGTTCTTGATGGCAGGGACCTTTCCCCAGTAGTCTTCGTTGGCTTTGAGAACGATCCGCTCTCCTTTGGTCCAACTGACGAACTTATAGGGACCGGTTCCCATCGGGTGTTCGGCGATATAGGCGTCCCCTTTCTCCTTCACGTACCTGGGTGAGTAGAGGTACCCCTGGGTGAGCCGCTCCAGGACCAGGGGATAGGGGGCCTTGCTGTGGAACCGTACCGTGTGATCATCCACCACCTCGATATGGTCTACCCAGGTCCAGTTCGTCCGCTGCGGGGATTTCTGTTCCGGCTTGATGACCCGCTCGATGGAGAACTTGACCGATTCGGCGGTGAAAGGGTCCCCGTTATGGAACTTGACCCCTTTTTTGAGCTTGAACTCCCAGGTGGTATCGTTGATGATCTTCCACGATTCGGCCAGGAAGGGTTCGGGACGGAAGGTCTGGAGGTTACGGGTGACCAGTCGATCGAAGACATGGTAGGCGAAGATGATCGCCTGGCGTAGCGAGGTCATATAGACATCCAGAGAGTCCATGGGACCTTCAAAGGCCATGATCACCGTGTCTTTGCGATGAGAGGCCATACTCACCCCGCTGCCGATCAGCAGGACTATGGAGAGTATCAGAGCGATGATGGGGCCGGGTTTCTTAAGAGGCATCATCTGGTCCCTCCTTTCTTCTGGGAATGGTTGTCGCTTCGTCCGTATGCTTAGGTTTCCCATCATACCCCATTCCCCGTTTTTATGCAACGATGAATTTCCCTTGTCGTCACCTTTTCCTGCTCTGGGACTTGACATTTCTCTATTTTTTTGCATAATATGCTTTATGATGGGTATGGTAGGTGGGATAGAATAGGTATAATTTATACCCATTTTGGATGCCCCCTGGCTGAAAAAAAGCTTGACACGGCAGGGAAATGTGGTAGAGTAAGACGGGAGTCTAGGTACAATTTCCCCCTACCACCCTAGAAGGCCAGCACTCCTCTCTACGCCCGCACGACCTCAGGGAGAGGAGGAAAGGAGAGCGGGATGTTTTTCAAACGCCCCAAACAGCTCGTCGCCATCGATATCGGCTCCTATGCCGTGAAACTGACCCAGCTCAAAGAGAGTGGGCGAGGCTACCAGCTCACCCACTTCGGCATGATCCCCCTGGCCCCAGAAGCCATCGTCGATGGCACCATCATGGATGCCGGGAGTGTGGCCGAGGCGATTCGACGGCTGGGGGAAATGGAACAGGTCAAAACCAAAGAGGTGGTGACCGCCCTCTCCGGTCATGCCGTCATCATCAAGAAGATCCAGCTCCCCCGCATGAGTGAAGAAGAACTGGCCGAGTCGATTCAATGGGAAGCCCAGCAGTACATCCCCTTCGATGTAGAAGAGGTGAACATCGATTTCCAGATCTTAGGTAACGGCGACCGGGAGGGAGAAAGCCAGATGGATGTCCTGCTGGTGGCGGTAAAGAAGGAGAAGATTGACGACTATACCGGGCTCCTCGTCGAAGCCGGGTTCACCCCTGTGGTGGTGGATGTAGATGTCTTTGCCCTGGAGAATAGCTTTGAGCTGAATTATCCGGAAGAGCTGGATAAGGTGGTTGCCCTCATCAACATCGGAGCCAGCCTGATCAACATCAACATCCTGGTCCACGGCGTGACCAGCTTTCAACGGGATAGTTCCCCCGGCGGCAACCGCTATACGGAGAGGATCCAGCGGGAACTCCACATCGGGTACGAGCAGGCAGAAGCCTTGAAATTCGGCGTAGAGGTGGGCGGCTTCTCCCCTAAGGAAATCCTCCCCATTTTGCGGAGCGTAACCGAGGATATTGCCGCCGAAATCCAGCGATCGTTCGAGTTCTTCCGCGCCACCAGCGGGGATATCTCCATCGATAAGATCTACCTGAGTGGAGGATGTGCCAGAATCCGTGGGATTGATAGATATCTCTCCTCCAAACTCGACATCCCCACCGAGATAGTCAATCCCTTTAAGAACCTCCGGGTAGACGAGAAGGTCTTTGACCCCCTCTACCTCCACTCTATCGCTCCCCTGGCAGCAGTCGGCGTGGGACTGGCCCTGCGGAGGGTGGATGACCGATGATCCGGATCAACCTCTTACCGATACGGGAATATAAAAGACGGGCGAAATTACAGCAACAGTTGATCATCTCCCTCTTCCTGGTGCTCTGCGCGGTAGCCGTTGTCGTCGGGAGCTGGGTCCAGACCAACCGGGAGATTGCTCGCCTAGAGCAGGAAAAAAGCCGGTTGCAGGCAGACCTGGACCGGTTGAAGAAGATCGTAGAGGAGGTCAACGCCTTCAAGAGGAAACAGAAGATCCTGCAGACCAAACTCGATGTCATCGCCCAGTTGCAGGCCCACCAACAGGGCCCGGTTCATTTCCTGGATGAGTTGAGTCGCAACCTCCCTGACCAGATCTGGTTGACGAGAATCGAGAAGAACAAGGGCTTCGTCATCCAGGGGAATGCCTTTGATAACATCAGCATCGCCGAGTATATGAAAAGGCTGGAGCGATCAGACTACTTCCGCAATGTGGAGTTGATCCAGCTCGAACAGCGGATCATACAGGACACCAAAGTGAAGGCCTTTTCCCTAAAAGCGCAGGGGATTAGCCGTCCGCAAGCCCGGGTGGCGGCAAAGGAGTAAGGTGTATCGTGGACGAACTGATTAACCGGATTGATCAGTTACCGGGGTACCAGCGCTGGCTACTTGTGGGCCTGGTGATCGTGACCATCCTGGCCGGGTACTACTACTTTGTGTACCAGGGGAAGAGCCAGAGGATACGGACGCTGCAACGCGAAATCGCCGAGATGCAACGCATCAGGGATGAACACCAGAAGATCGCCAATACCCTGGACGAATTTCGCTCCCGTGTCGCTGCCCTCGACCAGAGATTTGAGTCGGTGAAGATCTTGCTCCCCGAGAGGCGAGAGATTCCAGAACTCCTCACCCAAATCTCCAAATTGGGGATGCAGATGGGATTAGAATTTAACCTCTTCCGTCCCGAACCCGAAGTGAAGCGCGATTTTTATGCTGAGGTCCCGGTCTCTTTAGAGGTACAGGGATCGTTTCACAATGTGGCCCGTTTCTTCGACGCTATCGGCAAGCTGCCTCGTATTGTCAACGTCACCAATTTCCTCATGGGAGAACCGACGGTCAGCGGTGGCGAAGTTCGCGTGAGGACGCGAGGAACGGTGGTAACCTTTCGTTTCCTGGATCCACGAGAGCTACGTGAACAACAGAAAGCGAAGAAGAGAAGACGGTGAGTGCCGTGGATATGGGTAGAGGACAGAATCTGGGCAGGCTGTTCCTGACCGGAGTGTTATTGGCCTTTTTCCTTATCGGGTGTAACACCACTTCCCAGGAGGCCTCGGTGCAACCTCCTCCCCCTCTCCCCCGTAAGCCGCGCGTGGCAAAGACCAAAGCCCAAGAAGGGAGGGAAGCCGGAGAGAGGAGGGAGGCGTATACCTATGACCCGGCCGGCCGACGGGACCCGTTCAAACCGTTAATCGAACCGAAAAAGGTGGTAGTAGAAAAGAAAGAAGAGGAGATCAAGATCGTCTCGCCCCTGCAGGAGTACGATCTCTCTTCCCTTACCCTGGTCGGTATCATCTGGGGAGAGTTGGGAAAGCGGGCCATGATCCGCACCCCTGATGGGCGAGGTTATACGGTGACCGAGAACACCCCTATCGGGAAAGGGCGCAGCCGTGTGCTCCAGATCACACCGGATGGGGTGGTCATCGAGGTGATCTCTAAAGACAGGAGGGGAAAGCTGGTCAGGGAAACGGTGGTGATGGCATTGCGGAAAGAAGAGGGATAGGCATGAGGAGGCCTCAAGCGGCGCTGGCTTTTGTTCTCTGGATCACCTGTTTGGCCTGGATAGGAGGCTGTGCTTCCCCGGGAGGACCTGCCCCGGCAGCCAAGGGGTCTCCCCTTCCTCCTCACGAGGCGGTAATCACGGAGATTGCCAGTACTCTGACGGCGGACGCCCATGTCGTCACCATCCAGGCGAGCAGTCCGTTAAAGTATACCGCCTTTCGACTCTCTGATCCGTTGCGACTGGTCATCGACTTTGTCGATGCCGCTTTTGCCCCCACCGTCCAGGACATCACCCTGCAGCAGGGAGCGATTCATGCCATACACCCCCGTTTTCTCAGGCGGGAGAGGATCGCCCGGGTGGAGATCGATCTCCGCCAGGATACCCCGCATAAGATCACCCAACAGGCGGGAAAGGTGACGGTAACGTTCAGTCCCTTGACTATGGCCCGTGCCCCTTCTCCCCGTGTCCCTCCCCGTCAGCCTCTCCCTCCTGTATCCCCTGCGGCTCCACCGGTGAAGCCAACAGAGGAACCAAAACCGGAAAAACCCGTGCAGGAAGTGCGTCCAGCAGAGCAGCCTGCACCACCCCTTCCCCACCCCCCTGTACCGGAACCCGGGCCCTCTCCCGAGGCCGCTCCGGTGCAGGAGCCGGGTCTGGTGGCCGGGACCTCTCCGCAGGTTCCTGTCCCACCTGCTCCTCCCCCCTCTACCCTGAGCCTGGGGACCTTTCCCCCTCCTGCCGAGAGAAAGGCCCGCACCTTAGAGGGATTGCGGGTAAAAAAAGAACCAGAACTTACCCGGGTCCGGCTCTTTGCCGACGGGAAGATCGGGGCCTACAACGTGATCAAGCAGGACCAACCGCCCCAGGTGCTCCTCAGCCTCCCCCAGATGGTTAATCGACTCGCCGCCCAGGAGGTACCGGTTCAGAGCCCCTTTTTAGAACGGATCGTGATCAAAGAGGAAGAGGAACCGCTCCTCGTCTTTGTCCTGCCCCCAACAGCCGGCTATAAGGTCTACCGGGAGCAGAACCAGCTCGTCCTCCACTTTTACACCGCTCCTTCTCCGGTCAGTGCTCCTCCCCTGGCTGAGCAGGTGACCCCGCCGCCATCTCCCCCCGCTCCCTCTCCCGTTGCTCCTCAAAAGGCCGCTCCACCATCTCCCCCGGCTCCCTCTCCTGTTGCTCCTCAAAAGGCCACTCCCCCAC
>RFHZ01000432.1 GCA_003696125.1 Nitrospinota bacterium | reverse complement strand
CGATATAATCACTCCCCTGTTCCAGGGCTTCGCGAGGCGTGGTGACCCGCTGCTGATCATCCGGCTCGACCGACCAGCGAGGACGAATCCCCGGGGTTAAAATGATAAAGTGAGCACCACAGGTCTGGCGGATAAGCCCGATCTCTCGGGGCGAGGCAACCACCCCGTCTAAGCCCGCCTGTTGGGCAAGACGGGCGAGGTGAGCAACGTACTGTTCCAGTGGGAGGGCTACTCTAAGTTCCTCTTTAAGAATATCCGCATTGATGCTGGTCAGCACCGTAACACCCAGGAGCAAGGGACGGCGAAGGCCAAGCCGTTCCGCCTCCTCCCGGACCGCTTCCGCCACCGTGGCCATCAAGCGGTACCCACCGGCTGTATGGATGTTAAACATCAGGACCTGATGGCGGACAGCGATCCTTCCTGCTGCCGCCACCGTATTCGGGATATCGTGAAATTTGAGATCGAGGAAGACCTCTCCTCCAGCCTGGCGCAGGCGATCGATAATCGCCGGTCCTGTCGCGGTAAAGAGCTGAGAACCGACCTTAAAGAGCCCCACCCAGGGGGAGAGTTCTGTGGCCAGATCGACCGCCTGCTGGCCGGAATCGACGTCCAGAGCGAGACAGAGATGCTTTTTGGTCTTGCCAGGCATGTACTCCCCTTTCTCTATTCTGTACGCACTACGGTAAGCTGGAGCCGACTCTCTGCATTGCCACGCAACGTGATCGTTGTCGTATCCTCTCCCTGCGGAGAAGCCTGAAAGAGGATATAGGCAACACCGGTGCTTTGTACCGCTTCCCGGTGGCTGTTAAAGAACTGCAGATGGGGTCCGCGCAACGTTACCAGCCCGCTTCTTCCCTCCCGTGTTCCCCGCAGATCGATCCCCCGCCGCTGCCCGGTAATCTGGTCAAACTCGGGAGCCTGGAAATGAAAACGGGGGTCCGTATTCAACCTGGTTCCATCCATGAACAGGGCAACCGCCCAGTGGGCAAAGGCCTGCTGGAAAGGATCGGAAGCCTGCTGGAAGGGATTGGTCACGGTGCGAAGGGCGGTCCGGATATTATCGATCCCGATATGAGAGGAGGATTCGAGCTGGCGGAGAAAAGTGATCCCTCCCCTGTCCGTAATCCCGGCCGGATCGGTGGAAGAATAGGTGGCGCCACCCGCCTGCTCAAAGAGATAGCGCAGGAAAAGGTACCCGGCACCGCGTCGCTGCAGCGTATCACTCCCCCCAAAGGCATCGTTATCGGCCAAGGAGAAGAACTCGACCTGCTCCAGGTAGTCCTCCACGATATTGACCAGATCGTCCCCGTCTTCACTGAAACCGGTCAAATCCTCGGCCAGATGGGAGAGGGCTTCGTTGAGCCAGAGGTCTTCTGATGGAGGATTAGGAAGACCTTGATCGATGCGGCGTAAGACCTTCTGCTGGAAATTGATCAGGTGCTGGAATTCGTGTGCCATGGTCGCTTCGATGAGTCCCAAAGGGAGGGAACTGCTGGGCAGGGCCACATAGAGGATCTCCTGTTCGTTGCTGAAGGGGTTATCGGTGTCCCGGAGGAAGAGGTCGGAGGGGAGGAAGAAGCCGGCCACGCCGGTTCCGTTCAACAGGGAGGTCACCAGGATGGTGATGCGGCCATCGTTGTTGACATCCGATTCCTCTCCAAAGAGCTGCTCTGAGCGGGGATGGATGATGGTCTCGAAATCCTCGACCATCTGCTCGATCTGTCCCTCCAGGGTGGGAGTCAGAATCACGGCATCATCAAGGAAAAGGACACTGTGGGGACGTATGGTACGGGCGGTAGCCGTTCTCTGCCGGAACACCCTGGTCCGGGGATCGAGGATAAAGAAGGTCTCTTGCTCCCCGGGTTGCACCTTGAAAAGGGTGAAAAGGCGTCCTATCCCTGCCCCCGATGGGAGCAAGCCTTCCTCTATCATCCGTCGCTCCTCTCCACGCAGAAAGTGATCAAATTGCAGGCGCGCTTCTGCATACCCTCTTTCTCTTTCGACAGCAACCAGGGGAACCCGTTTTACCATCGAAGGGGCAGAGCTGCTTAAGGTGAAGGGATGCGCTCCAGACTGGGTGGTAGTGGTATAGACGATATGGAGGTACTCCTCTCCTCCTGGGGTCTCCAGGATGACCGACGCCTGGCTGTTGGAGGTAGCAATCTGTTTGACATCGCCGGTGCTTAAACTTAGCGATTGGGTATTCGGACCTCCCGCCTCTCCTCCTCCCCCTCCCCCACAACCAGCAGCGAGCAGCAGGACGAGCAAGCGAAGCAGCAGGATGGCAACATAGCTCATGATATCCCCTTAGTAGCTATTACTGACCCTTTTGTCCCTGGAGCCATCTTGAGGCCTTGCGTGACCAGAGTCTTTGCCGCCAGACCGTGGAGAGGAGCGGGATACCCAGGGGAAAAAATCTGCAGGCCTGGTGACCCAGCGATGCTTCGGGACTTTTTATCTCCCCTGCCGCAAGAGGAGGGTAATCTTCCCTCCTTCTCCCCTCTCGTAAAAGAGCAGATCGTTCCTCCCATCCCCGTTCATATCTCCAATATGGCGGTAGGGAGAGACAGGAACTTCCGCCTGGACAAGGGGAGTGGAAGCGAGTGATCCACCTGGAGTCTTCGCATATATCATAACCTCTCCATCCCGCGCAATCAAGAGATCGGTGCGCCCATCTCCGGTAAAATCTGCCTGCCACGTCGGCCAGATGCCGTGGATCCGGATGCCATCGGAGAGATCGATCCGATAGCTGGTCTTCAGATGAAAGGTGGGATGCGTGGCAAAACGGAGATTGGCCTGAAGTCGATAGCAATCGGTAACCACTGTGACCCGGTTGGAAAGGAGGTTCTTGATGATTCCCCAGAGTCCAATATGGACGTAGGAAAGGCACAGGTCCTTTTTTCCATCATCATCCAGATCTTGCAGGGTAACCCCCGGGGTAAACCCCTTCAACGCCATCTTCTGTTGCGGGGTGGAGGAGAAGGGGCTGGCTGCCTGCGGCTGGTGGAGAAAGAGGAAGATCTCCACGCGGCGTTCCAGGAGTTTGCCGGTAACCTTGGTCAGGATCACATCGGCCAACCCATCCTGGTTGACATCTGCCGGGGTCAGGTAGAGTAAAAGGCTCTGTTGAGAGCGCTCTGCTGGAGAACGAACCGGGAAGATCAGCTGGAAAGAAGGAGAGGAGGAGAAATGGCCATCGTCCTGCTGGAGGTGAACACGGAGATATTCCTGTTGGGGCAGCAGCAGATCTACCCGTCCATCCCCATTAAAATCTTGGACAACGATACGGGGAAGGCGATAAGCCGCCTGGAAGGAATAGTCGCGAAACAGTCCATCATCGACCCAGGCGCTGAACAGGAAGGTGCGGGGAGAGACGGTCACCGCCTCCACCTCCTGCCAGCGATACCCCTCTGCTGGAGCGAAGAAACGGAGAGAGCCGGGTTGAGGGAGGAGGAGCAGGGGATGACCGGTCCCTTTCCAATCGGCAAAGAATCTTCCCCGCAGGAGCTCTCCTGTTTCGGGAAAAATGGTGAAGGTGGGGAGGGAAAGCAGGGGGTGGGAGGTCGAGGAAAAGGTACCGTCCTTTTCCTGTGCCACATAGCGTAACCCCCGGGTGGTGAGGTAGAGAATCTCCTTCCCCGGTGCAGGAGCCACATCCCCGACATCGATCAAGGTGACATCGGGATCGACTTCCCATTGCTGGTCAGCGGTAGAGGCATAACGTTGTCTATCAACCTGATAACGAAAGAGAGAGAGCCAGCGTCTCTCCTCTGGATAAACCCCGGTTTTATGGGCCACAAGCAGATCTGTGGTCCCTTTCCCCTGCAGATCGACCGGCAGCACGGTCAGGATTTTCCCTGGAACCGTAAGATCTTGCCGGGAAAAGAGTGGAGTTCCGGCCGCTCCTGTGATCCCCACCCCGATGCAGAGGACAAGCAGGAGGAAGCAGGAAAGCTCCTCTCCCTGGCACCATCGTGTGCGTAGAAGATGCATACGCTTGTCTCCATCACTTCCTGCCCGGTATAATGAGACATATCCCCCAAAGGGGCCATATCCTGCCCGTTCTGGGCATGGTCTTCAGGAATAGCGTTGCGCGTGCAGCATAACCAGAGGGAGAGAAGGAAAGCACATGGACCTCCAACCGATTATCCGGAATATCTCCTATGTCCCCGGCCCGACCAATGTCGGCGTCATTATCCAGGGGAACCAGGCCATTCTCATCGATAGCGGTCTAGACGAATCGTATGGACGCAAGCTCCTTAAACTCCTCCGGGCTCGACACCTGGAACTTGCGGCCATCGTGCATACCCATGCCCATGCCGATCATTACGGGGGAGATGCCTATCTTCTCCAACACACTCAGGCCACCGTTTATGCCCCACCTCTGGAAGAAGCGATCCTTCGCTATCCGATCCTGGAACCGTTTTACCTGTACGGTGCAACACCGATAACCGAACTCTGTACCAAGCATTTCATGGCAGCAGCGAGTCGAGTGGACCAGATTTACACAGAACAGTTTACCATTGCCGGAGTCGAATTGAAACCGGTTCCTCTTCCCGGGCATTCGATCAATCAGATGGGACTCCAGGTAGGAGAGGTCTTCTTCTGTGCAGATGTCGTGTTTCCGGTCCGGGTGCTGGAGAAGTACAAGATCATCTATTGCTTTGATCCTGGGAAACAGCGCGATACCCTGCGCAGGCTCTTAACCATCCCGGCTCAATATTACGTGCCTTTTCACGGGACCGTTTTGACCGAGATCGAAGAAGTGGTACGGCAGAATCTTGCGAGTATCGACCATCTGGAAGCCTTGCTCCTCCACCTACTCGAAACTCCTCGCCAGACCGAAGACCTGCTGGCCGCCGTTGCCGAGCACTTGGGATTAAACCTGGACACCGGCCAATACTTTCTCACCCTCGCTACCATTAAGGCGCACCTGTCTGCCCTGAAGCAGGCTGGCCAGCTTACCCTTCGCATCCATCAGAATCGCCTCTTCTGGGAAAGAGTCTAGCCTATGCCTCAGCCTGGTGAAAAGGGTTTACTAACCTTTACCCTCTCAGGATTGGTCAGGAAACTGGTGTTTCAATGTTAACATCCTGTCAAGGCTTATCTTAAGCGGTCATTCTCCTCTTCCCCCTGCTGGTCTCGTACCCGGTCTTTTTACATGGAGGCTTCTCTAGGATTTTTCCCTTGCATTTTCGGGTAAAATGGGAATAATGATAGAAAGATTTGGTATCTGATCTGGATTGCCCGATCTTCAAGTCCTGTGCCTTGTTGCCATTCATATTGTCCCTCCTGGATGTTCATGCACCGTAGCCCTCCTGCCTGATAAAGCAGCTGGTTGTTGTCGGAGAAAACCGGAGTCGCAAGAGGAGACTGCGACATGTTTTCTCGCCATTTACAGCTTGCTTCCCAGAGCAAAGCGAATGTCTGCATTAGGTCGGACCTCTTCTCGAGGAGGTGGCAATAAACAGCGTACCACTCTCCTTAGAAGAGGTCTCTCTCAAAAAGAGCGGAGCAGGAAGACCACTCCTGCCCTTCCTTCCTCCTTTAGGAAGTCCTTTTCCATAGAGGGCTCAACGTTTTCAGTCCTTGAAATTCTTGTGGCCAAAGGATTTTCACAAAAAACCACTTCTATCCCAATTAAAGAGGGAAAGGAGGAGAAGATGAGCACTCCAACTCGACCACTCACATTCTTTATTATAGTGCTCTGTGGTGCTTGGCTCTTGGCCTTACCCACATGGGCCCAAGAAGGAGAGGGAAGTATCGAGCGGGTGATTGTCATCTCGATCGATGGAATACGAAATAGCGATGGATTTGGTGACCCGAACTGTCAAGGGTTAGGAGATGTAAACAATTGTTTGCTCAAAAACCTGGCAGAATACGTGCTCCCAGAAGGGACCTTGTACACCAGTGAGCCGGGCACCAAAGGGAGCGCCTTTGTGAATAACGCAGCAACTTGGACAACGCCGGGACACGAGATGCTGCTGACCGGGGTCCGTGCTGTCGGACCGAACATAGGTACCTCCCTTGACCTCCGGCCGTTCCGACCCACCATCTTTGAGCGGTTGCGAAAGGAGCTTAACTGGAGTTCTGAAGAAGTAGTTGCTGTGGTTAGCAAGCCAAATGTCACCCAGATAGACTATAGTCTTGACCCCATCCATGGGAAAGATTATGGAGCTACTCTCTACTTCGTACCATCCGGTGACTGGGCTGTCGAGGATGTAGGAGTTGCTACCTGGGGACGCTGCCTGATGCGAGGATTCCTGCCCGATAATACTCTTGAAGCCTGTGATCCGACACAGGTTGTCCCCTTACCCCGCTTCCTCTTCCTCCATTTTGGTGGAGTAGATAACCAGGGGCATCTGGACTGGCGGTTCAACTTTTATAAAGGTGCAATCGCTCAGGTAGACGAACAGATCTTCACCAAAATCTGGAGTGAGCTCTGTGATAAACCAGATGCGGATACCTGCGCAGATCAGGGCCAAAACCCCCATTTCCGCCGTAACAATACTGCCCTTTTCGTCACTACGGATCATGGACGAGAGAGCTTTACTGTGCTTAAGCATGGCGGGCTCGACTGGGCCAATCGTGCCATCTTTCTCCTTGCAGCCGGACCAGGCATCCCACGAGGGCAGGTAATTACAAATGTTCCCCAGGGTAATGT
>RFHZ01000431.1 GCA_003696125.1 Nitrospinota bacterium | reverse complement strand
TAGCCTCCGAATTCCCAGGCAGGACCTTCGTAGCCAAAATATCGCCAGACTAAGGGTTGATTATAGAGACCAGAGGATCCTACCATAAAGCTCCGGACGGTCTGGAAAAAGGGTGTGGCTTCGAGGTGCTGTAAGGCTTTCAGTTTATAACCCTCGCTCAATTCCAGCCATTGCACCGGGTACACGGCATCGAGTGCGGCCACCCCATCACGCAACAACTCTGCTAATGCCCTATCCTGTTGCGCCTTTTTGTCCAGGGCCTGCACCACGTTCGCGTAGTACACATCGCTGAGCATGGCATGCGGGTAAAGATAGCGACACATCTTTACTAAGGTCATCGCGGTATGCCTGTCCAGGGTGGTTGTCGATAGGGCCCAGGCTCTGGTGGGGACGAGCAGTGTCGTGCCCGCACCCCCGATCACCGCGATACCGGCGAGAGCGAGACTACTCGTCTGTAGAAATTGACGACGATTGACCTCCTCCTTACTCATGAGCCTTCCTCCTCTCCTATACCGTTCCCGTTGGCGACTTTTGCTTCTCCCCCGGCTGTCCACCCCCCTCTTTCTCTCCCCCGTCTCCTCTGGAAACACTTCCTCCTTCCAGTTCTACAACCGGGGGCTCCAACTTCCATTATATCCCCTGGTCCTGTGCTTCGGTAGCCTCCAAACAGCCGATTCTGGACCGGATAAATGGCCGATCAGCCCGGAGAAGAAAGGGGGAGATGAAGAGGCGGGGAACCAGGAAAGATGGCCTAGTCCGATGGGAGAGGTAGAGGAGGAATCAGGATTCTTCAGAGGGGAAAGGATCGAGTAGACCGTGTTGAATGGCATAGGTGGCGGCCTGGACCCTGTTCCCCAGGTGGAGCTTCTCTAAGATGCTCTGGAGGTGATTCTTCACCGTGCTCTCACTGATGTGAAGAGCCAGCGCAATCTCTTTGTTGGTAGCTCCCTGAGCGACTAAACTCAATACTTCCTGCTCTCGCTGGGTCAGGTGATGGGTAGGGGGAGGAGGATCTTGGTGTATCTGTCGAGAAAAAGCAGCCAGGATCTTTGCTGCAGTTGCCCGGGAAAGAGGGGCTTCACCTCGTGCCATGCCGCGCAGCATCTCCACCAGTTCTTCTGGCGCAATATCCTTTAACAGGTAACCCTGTGCACCACTTTTAATCGCTGCCAGGAGGGTCTGCTCATCATCGGATACGGTCAGGATAACAATCGGCAGGGCGGGCATGAGCGCTTTAATCTTTTGGGTAGCCTCTAACCCGCCCATCCGCGGCATATAGATGTCCATAAGGATCACATCAGGCTGCGTCTCCTGCGCCCGGGCAATCGCCTCTTCTCCATTCTCTGCCTCGCCCACCACCTCGATATCAGGATATAGAGACAACAGGTAGGCAAGCCCTTTCCGGAATAAAGTATGATCATCGACAAGCAACACACGAATCGATGACACGACTTCTTTGCTCCTGTACCTGTCCCTATTCTTGCTTCCAGCAACCCGTTCACGGAAGGGCGACACCCTGAGGGAATAGGCAAGGCGACAAACACGGCATCTAACGAGAACCATCGATGTACTGCTGCCCCCCTGCTCTTATCATACTCTCTCTGGCGAAAAAGGCAACAGAATTTTTCCTTGTGGTCAATGCCTGGCTGAAGCGGCAAGAAAAATGATGAGCCACATTCACCTCTCCTCGCCATACCCATGGTATAATCTACCTGGTGGGGAGAAGAAGAGGCGGGGATGAGGAAGGGTTGCTCCATCGCCACCCCTGAGCATGGAGTTAGCAAGATGAACATGCTGGCCGCATGGTTGCTGTTGGGGATATACCTGACCCTGGTGTTTCATCCTGGTCGGGTCCTGCTGACCCGTCTCAGCAGGTGCTCAGGCGACTGGACCGTCCTGCTTCTCTTGCCTCCTTACCTGCTGGCCGTCAACCTGCAGCCGACACCGGGTGAACTCCTGCGTCTTATCCTCTTTCTCACCCTCCCTACCCTCTGCCTGCGCTGGCGTTCCTGTCAGGCAAGGCCTGGTGACTTGCTCCAGTTCCTCGCCATATTGGCCCTCTGGATACCTGTGGAGGCCGATCTGTTCGTCTTGCCGGTGGACCTCCTCTGGCCTGAGAGAGGGTGGGGTGCGCGACTGGCGAGCTTCTTGGGGTTACCTGGAGTGGGAACAACACTGCTCCCCGGTGTGGAGCTCCCCGTATCCAAGCTGACAGCAATATCACTGGCCCTCTTCCTCTTCCTGGTGCACCATCCCCTCCCGGGTGTGGGTTTCACCTTCCGTCTCCGTCTTAAGGACTGGCAATATGCCTTGCAGGGCCTGTTGGCCTATGCGGTGATCGGGCTTCCACTCGGGTTGGGAGTGGGGTTTTTGCACTTCCATCCGCTTGCCCCTTCCCCTCTCCATCTGCTTGCCGGCATCCTGGGGGGCTATTTCCTGGTCGCCCTGGTAGAAGAGATGCTTTTCCGGGGAGCTATCCAAAACCTGCTGGCACAACGGCTTGGCAAGGAGCGAGCCGGATGGCTGATAGCCTCACTGGTCTTTGGCCTGGCCCATCTCAACGATGCCACTCCCGGCTTTGCCGTGCCCAACTGGGCTTATGTGCTGATGGCCACACCGGCCGGCATGGTTTATGGATGGGTCTGGCGCCGTACAGGGAAAGTGACCGTCTCGGCGCTGACCCACATGCTGGTGAACCTGGCCTGGGGCCTCCTCTTTTTTAGCCCCTGATCTTCCCCCCTGCCGATGTCTCACCGCAGACTGCGCATATAGGCCACCAATCCCTCCAGATCTTCAGGAGAGAGATGCCCAAAGGCCGGCATCACCGAATCGGGAACGAGAGCGCGTGGATCCTGGAAATGCTTGAGTAGCCAGGCCGCTTCTCGCTTTTCCCCCTCATGGGAGAGATCAGGGCCGATGGTGCCTCCCTCTCCTTGAATGCGATGACAGGCAGCGCAGTTCAGCGACTGATAGAGCGCTTTGCCCCGTTCGACGGCAGAAGAGGACTCCGCAGCGGGGGCAGAAGCCGGGGAAGGAGAAGGAAGAGTTGCTCCCTGCTGCCAGCTTCGAATATACGCGGTAACATCGGCGATCTGTTCTGCGGAGAAGACCTTTCCCCAGGTGGGCATCCCCTTACTCGGTCGTCCTTTGGTCACGGTCTCCCGGATAAAGGCATCATCATAGCGGCGGAGAAATTCCTGGTTATTCAGGGCTGGTGCCACTCCCCCCTCCCCATTCTCTCCATGACAGAGATAACAGACCTGATCAAAAATCCGCTTGCCGGCGACCGGGTCTCCCTGGACGAGGGGAGAGGAGGGGACACGGACTTCTGCCTTTTCCCAGTTCTGGATAAAAGCCACCAGATCTTGCACATGCTGGGCATTGAGAGGACCACCGTGCCGTTGCCCCCACGCCGGCATGGCCGTATTGGGTCGTCCATCGGTGATGGCATCGGTAATGGCCTCTACGGAGGCGGTAGCGAGGAAATTCTTATCGTTCAATGCCGGAGCTACCTGGGGAATCCCCTTGCCGTTTGCCCCATGACAGGTGACGCAGTAGCGCTGATAGAGGGTAGCCCCCCGGGCAATCGAAGAGCGGTGCAGCTGAACCGTGGCTGTATCCAGGCGTTGCGGTTCCCGTAATCCGTAGGCACCGATCAGTACAGCCAGTCCTAAAGTGAGCACGGTTCCCAGGCCTAGCTCCCAATCCAGAAGATCGCGAGGCATAGTCTCATCCTTTCTCCTGTTCTTGCCTCAGGTGGGCAGAGACCGTCTGGGCAGGATCAAAGCGGGTGCGTTCGATGACCTGACCCGTATCGACCACAATCTGTCCCCGGATGATACGCAGGGGAAAGAGATCGAGAGGACGCGGCGCAGGGCCACTCAGCACCTCTCCCTTCTTGTTAAAAATCGAGCCGTGACAGGGGCATTCAAAGCGTTGATCCTCTTCCTTCCAGGGAACGGTACACCCCAGATGGGTACAACGGTGCCACATGGCCAGAAACCCGCTATCCAGATGGACGAGATAAAACTTCCCCTTTTGAATGTGTGTGATCGAACCTGGAGGAAATTCGGTGACCACACCGGCAACGATCTCACCCCCAAATTTCCCCCGTGTTCTCGGTTTCAGGTAGCGGAGCAGGCTGGCCATCCCCTCTCCCAGCAGGACAAGAGTGGCAACGATCCAGCTCCCCAGGAGAATACGTCTACGGGTAAGTCCTTGTTGCAGAGAACGCTCCTCTCCTTCCCTTTTCACCGCTTCTCTCCTCCCTTCGGTTATCCTCCTGCCGACCAGGGCCAGACCCACCGCCACTCCGGCCCGCGGAAAAAGGCACCGATGATCGTCAGCACGACTATGGCGATAATGATGAGGGTAAAGGGGAACACGAACAGCATGCGTGCCCGCATCTCCCTCTCCGGCTTGCGATCCAGGTAAGGGAGGAGGAGCAGGCCAAGGAAGATCAGGCTCGGAAGCACCACCCCCCCGTACAGGGCAGAGTGGGAAACCAGTTCCTGCAGCCACAGGAAGTACCAGGGGGCTTTGGCAGGATTGGGAGTATGCAGCGGATTGGCCAACTCCTCCAAAGGGGCAGAGAAGAAGATAGAGACGAGGGTCAGGAGAAAGAGGACCACCAGGGTTCCCACCAACTCCAGCACCAGCAGATACGGGACGGTGAAAACGGTCTCCTCCGGCTCCTTTCCCACGGCCGGGGATACCCCTTTCACCAGAGCCATCAGCCCATAGGTCTTCTGCGGGTTTTCTGGAAATACCTCTTGCCACGGCCTGTTCTCTTCCTTCCTTTCTCTCCTGCCGTACAGCGGCTCGGCCAGGCCTCCATCCTTCCGGATGCGCCAGAAGTGGATGGCAATGAAGAGGGCAGACAGGAGAGGGAGCACCGCCACATGGAGCACATAGAAACGCAAGAGCGTCTCCTGTCCCACCTCTAATCCCCCCAGGAGGAGCTGTCGGAGGCTTTTCCCTACCACCGGGATATAGCCGGCGATGCTGGTACCGACCGTGATGGCCCAGTAGGCCAGTTGATCCCAGGGGAGCAGGTATCCGGTAAAGCTCAGGAAGAGGGTGAGTCCCAGGAGGATGACCCCCACCACCCAGTTGAATTCGCGTGGGGTCTTATACGCTCCGCCATAAAACACCCGGCACATGTGCAGAAACACGACCACCACCATGGCATGGGCCGACCAGCGGTGGAGGTTGCGCAAAAAGACACCAAAGACCACGGCGGTCTGTAGTCCCAGCATGCTCTGATACGCCCGCTCCACGGATGGGACATAGTAGAACATGAGGAGGATTCCCGTGACCAGCAGGAGGAGGAAGAGAAGAAAGGCGAGACCACCCAGATAAAAGGTGTGTCGAAACTCTAGAGTTTCTCTGCGTACTTTCACTGGGTGGATATGGAGGAAGAAATTGGTAAACACGGTCTGGGCTCTATCCAGCTCGCTTCCAGAATAGCCGTGACGGAAGATCGACTTCCAGACAGGAGAATGGGTTATCCGGGCCAGACGGCCTGTTTCCTCCATCGACCTCATCCCTCTTCCCCTCCCTTATCACCCGGATGGGGAGCGCGCTCCACCCGCTCTTGCCACTCAAAGAACTCCATACTGATCGCACCGGTAGGGCAACGTAAGGCACAGAGACCGCACCGGATGCATCGATCCTCCTCTTTGAGCATGGCGCTTCCCTCTACCGGCCATGAGCTTAAGTCGGGTTGTAGGGAGATCTCCTCCCCCCCGTATCGGATCTGTAAGAGCCTCTCCAGGTCCTCGTCCCCTTCTAGATCCTGGATGCGTACCAACCGGAGGCAGTTCTCCGGGCAGACATCGACACAGCCACCACAGAGGATGCATTTGTCTCCATCAAAGATCGGATTGATAAAGCATTGTAAGCAGCGCTTCCCCTCTTCCACCGCATCCGCGTCAGCAAACCCCAGTTCCACCTCGGCGATGCCCACCCTCCGGTTCAAAGGGAGGGTGGGCATCTCGTGCCGACCGATCTCCAGATAGTGTTCCGGCATCCGATGGTGTGGGAGGGGATGGAAGCGAGCAACGGTCTTCCACCGCTTTTCCCCACCACTGAGGAAGGCATCAATCGCTCGCGCCGCTTTTTGCCCATCCGCGATGGCATGGACGATGAGGCGTGGACCAAAGGCGGCGTCTCCACCGGCAAAGATCCCGGGAGCCGAGGTGGCCAGCGTATCCGGATCCACGGCGATGGTTCCACGGGGGGAGAGCTGAATGCCATCCTCTTCCTGGATGAAGCTGAAGTCTGAGGTCTGTCCGATCGCCAGGATGATCGTATCTGCAGGGATGACCTCTTCTGTCCCCTCGACAAAGGTGGGATTAAAGCGCCCCTGCTGATCGAAGACGGCGCTGCAGGCAATGGTTTCCAGTCCCACCACCTTCCCATCCCGGCCGATGATCCGCTTGGGTCCGCGCGAAGGGGAGAGGAGAATCCCTTCCTTTTGTGCTTCCGCGATCTCCTTTTTATGGGCAGGCATCTCTTCTAGCGATTCCAGACAGACCATCCGGACCTCCTTGGCTCCGAGACGCAAGGCAGATCGGGCCGCATCCATCGCCACGGTCAATCCTTCTTCACTGGGAGTATGCTGGTCGAGCAGGCGGCGGAGGGTGGCTCGATAGATATCCAGTGTCTCTTTGATTTCATCGATATCGACGATATCGACCGTCTCTATACGCCGCACCACCGACCGGGCCACATCGACGGCCACGTTGCCCCCACCGATGACAATCACCCGCTCTCCCAGCTCCACGCGATAGCCGAGGTTGATGTTGAGGAGGAATTCCACCCCCTTCAAGACCCCATCCAGCTCCACTCCCTCAATCTTCAGATCGCGACTCTTCCCGGCACCCACGGCGATAAAGATGGCATGGTACCCTTGTCGCCGCAGGTCCTGCAAGGTGAAGTGGGGTCCCAGGGGAGTATGGAGTCGTAATTCGACTCCCAGATGCAAGATGGCATCGACTTCCAGCTTGACAATGTCTTTAGGGAGCCGGTACACCGGAAGCCCCAGGTTCAACATCCCTCCAGCCACCCCCGAGGCTTCAAAGACGGTCACCTGGTAGCCCATGCGGGCCAGGTCATGGGCAGCAGATAAGCCGGCCGGACCGGCCCCCACAATGGCCACCTTCTGCGCTTTCTTCTTTACCACCGCCGTCTCTACACTGTGTCCCAGTCCCAGGTTGTGATGCTCGGTGGCCACCCGCTTGAGTGCGCAGATGGCAACCGGTGCATCAAACTCTCCCCGCCGGCAGGCATCCTCACAGGGATGACCACAGACCCGCCCTAAGGTATAGACAAAGGGGTTGGGTTTACGGGCAAGGGCGTAAGCTTCCTCGTAATCCTCCCTGGCAATGGCCGTGACATAACAGCCGGCGCTGGTGTGGATAGGGCAGGCGGCCTGGCACTTGATCAGCTCCCGGTAGTAGTCCAGGTCCGGTATGCGGACTCGATAGCGCTGCTCCCTCATCCCCTTCTCCCTTCTTTGATTCTCCCCTGCCCGGACACCGGCTATTCGAATTCAAGCTTATAAGCCCTGGTAGCGAAAGAGTGATGCGCTTCCCCGCTGTTGTCGTGTACCGAGATGCTGAAGTAGTAATCACGGTGGAGATCAGCAAATTGAATATCGTCCTCGTGTCCGGTGACCAGAGCCCGCTGCAGTTCCAATGTCCAGGTACCGTTGGCCCAGCGTCCCTTGGCCGTGATGTCTCCCCGACTCCCCTCTGCTCTGGCCAGCACCTCACGGGGGAGGATATCTCCCGCCTTAACGGTGCTGAGATCGGTCAGGGGAACGGCCTGCTCTTTCAGGAGGACACGGCGGTCGGGGGGAGGTGATTTAAAGGTGTATTGGGGATGCTTCCCCGCTTTATCCCAGTTCCCCTGATATCCTCCCCCGCTCTTGGCATCGGTCAGCCGGCCGGTCACCTCTCCCGGCTCGTGTTCTTTTGGCTCATGCACGATGTACTGGTCATCGGCATAGCCGGCCGGATTGGTCCGCTGGGCTTTCCAGTGCCAGAGGTCTCCCCGTTCCTCTGGCGCATTGGTGTGCATCGCATTCCCATGGCACAGGGCAAAACAGCCCATCTTCTTGAAGTTTGCGATGTTGTTTCCCCACATCACATTAAAACGATCCTCGTTCCCCTTGACCTTCTTCCAGGCCTTGCCGTCGTACGTATAAAGTCGATTCAGGCTCTCGGTAGCATCGGGCCATTGGAAGAGGAGGTAGAGATCGCTCTCGGTGTAGAGGGCCTTCATGGTCACGGTGAAGCTCCCACTCGGTCCTGCCACCGGGATAGAGAGGCTGGGGGCCTGTGCCCAGACCGCCTCGACCTCTCCATCGATGGCCGGCGGTTGCTGGACCTTCACCGCCCGGACCTCCTGCCCATCGGCACGACTTGTGCCCATGAAAACCAGGATGAGGAGAAGACCGATCCCCAGGATTCTTCCCATCTTACTCCCGTAGTGCTGCATGGTTTTCCTCCTTTCTCATACAGGTGGACAGATTTCTGGGAGGGGAAGATGAGCAATCTGCATGCCAACCGGGAGGACCGAGGGAAGTCAGGGTGGAAAACGATAGGAATACAGCGGTTATCCCCTCCATCCCTGTTTAGCCAGCAGAGGATATCTGGTTCAGGGAGAGGGGAGGAGAAGGTCAGATTGACCAGGAGGGGAGAACGGCAACAGGGGGAGAAAGGTCATTTTGACCAGATGAGGAGGGGAGAAGAGGAGGAAAGGGTCAAATTGACCTATTCGATCTGGTATTCTTTCAGCCGGCGGTACAACGTCTTCACCCCGATACCTAGCAGTTGGGCTGCTTTCGTCTTGTTGCCCCCTACCAGATGCAAGGTACGGAGGATGGCCTCTTTTTCGATCTCCTGCAACGAAGTCCCGGGTGAGAAACGGATTTTCTGTAGCCCGGGATCGCCCCGGATATGAGAGGGAAGGTCTTCCACCTCGATCCTCCCCCGTTTGGCCATGACCACGAGGCTCTCCAGGCAGTTCCGCAGCTCACGGACGTTCCCCGGCCATGGATAGTGCAACAGGCACTGCAGCGCTTCCCGGGAAAGGCCGGTTACCTGCTTCTGGTACTTCCGATTCAAGACTTCCAGAAAGTAATCGGCCAGGAGGGGGATGTCCTCTACGCGATCCCGGAGGGGAGGGACCTCTACGCTCACCACGTTCAGACGATAGTAGAGGTCTTCACGAAAACGACCCTCAGCCACTTCTCGCTCCAGATCCTTATTGGTGGCGGCCAGGAGTCGGACATCGACGGCAATCGAAGCGGTTCCTCCTACCCTTTCAAAGACCTGATCCTGCAGGACCCGCAACAACTTTACCTGGACAGAGGGGGTCAACTCCCCCACTTCATCGAGGAAGAGGGTCCCCTGGTCGGCCAGCTCAAAGCGTCCCTTCTTCTGGCGAACAGCACCGGTAAAGGCCCCGCGTTCATGTCCAAAGAGCTCGCTTTCCACCACCCCTTCGGCAAAGATCCCACAGTTTACCTTGATCAGCGGTTTGTCGGCACGAAGACTGTTATAATGAATCGCTTCGGCAATCAGCTCTTTGCCGGTACCACTCTCTCCCCGGATCAGCACGGTGACATCGGTTGCAGCCACCTGCTCTATCTGATAGAGCAGGCGTTGTACGGCCGGGGACTTCCCCACAATGTTGGTCAGGGAGAAGCGATCCCGGAGCTGTTGCTTGAGCGCCTTATTCTCCAGGACGAGTTGCTGGCTGGCTACCCCTTTCTGGATGAGGAGGCTCAGCTTCTCGATATCGATCGGCTTGGTGATATAGTCATAGGCTCCTTTCCGCATCGCTTCCACTGCCGATTCGATCGTGCCGTACCCGGTGACCACGATCACCACCGTGTCTATCTTATTGTGAAAGATATAGTCCAGCAGGTCCATACCGCTCATCTTGCCCATCACGATATCGGTGATCACCGCATCGACGATCTCCTCCTGTAATACCTTGAGCGCTGCTTCTGCACTCGAGGCCAGACGCACCAAGTACCCATCTTCTTCCAGAGCCATACCCAGGCTCTTCCGGGTATTCTCATCATCCTCGACGATCAGAACGGTTACCGCCATCCTTTCCTCCCCTCCCCCCATGCGATTCTCCCTCTCCGGCCTGGGAGAGCGATATTATCAGGAAGACTCCACCGGGAGGGAGACCTGAAAACACGCCCCTTTGCCTGGTTCGGAGACGCAGGTAATGGTTCCTCTATGGTCTTGGACAATACGGTGTACAATCGCCAGTCCCAGTCCCGTGCCGGTCTCTTTGGTGGTGAAAAACGGTTTCCAGATCTCGGAGATCTGCTCCTGGGCAATGCCTGGTCCCTTGTCCTGGACTACAAGATGGATGATCTGCCTCTGCGGATCGTAATGCGTCGAGATGAACACAGCACCTCCATCGGGTTGAGCCTGGATCGCGTTCAACAGGAGATTGATCAGCATCTGCCGGATCTGATTCTCGTCGGCTACCAGGGGGGGAAGGAGAGAAGAAGAGGTATAGTGAAGGGTGACATGGGTGTGGGC
>RFHZ01000430.1 GCA_003696125.1 Nitrospinota bacterium | reverse complement strand
GGAGGTGCGTTTTGGCGGGAAACTGGGCCGCTTCGTGCGCTTCGTGGCCCTGGAAGAGCTCAACGGCAATCCCTGGACCAGCATGGCCGAATTCAACGTGCTGGGGAACAGACTCTAAGCGATTGATCCATTACCCTGTCCCGAGGATGGAAGGCACTTTCAGTCCCTGGAACCGCTCTCACGTAGAAGATCTTCCAGCTTTGCCTGGAGTTTGGGGTCTGGGGTAAAGGAGTAGAAATTGGTACCGATGTAAAACCTTACCACCACGATCCCCTGTTCGACAAGATGGTGGAGGGCGACCTGCGTGGCATCCAGATCTTCTTGAATCCACCACTCTGCGATCCCTCTCACCGTATCCATGGCATGCCTGTTTTCCAGGAAATACGCGACAATCTTTGCACAGAGAGGGTATTGCTCCAGCAGGGCAATGATCTCATCAATCTTATGATTTTCCAAAGGAGATCCTTGAGAGAGGAGGTTGGTAGAGGTTGGATGGCACGCGCAAGCCGATCCAGGACATGGGGACTGGTCTTGCTTAGGGGGCAACCTTGTAACCTTAAAAGCGAAAGGAAGGAGCCGTGGTTATGGTCAGCATGACCTGATTGTCGTCAAAGGACTGGGCTCCCCGGAAGACCTCTCCCTTCTTTATCTGGCGGGTGGCGTAACGGTACTCCAGGCGTAAAAAGAGCCACTCCCGTACCGTGAAGCGGGAGATAAAGCTAAACCACTGATCCTCTCTATCCGCAAGATTCGGATCATCTTCTGCAAACTCGGTCAATTCGTACGTATAGGCAGCCGAAAGCTGCCAGAAACGCAGCATTTCGTAAGTAAGACTCGGTCGAAGGGAGAGAAAGTAGCGATCACCACCACTCGTCGGGGTTACCCGCTGCTGGAAGTTAAAATAGGAGACGTTCCCACGCAGAGCAGCGGTGATCTTAGGTGTAATCCGGGATGAAAAGGTAGCCAGGAGTCGATCGGCAGCCACGCTCCTCCCTTCCCCTCCTCCTGAGGTGAAACTCCGGATATAGCGCAGCGAAAGCTCTCCTGTTTTCAGGGTTTTGGTCAGGGCAACGTTGGCCACCACACTGGCATTGTTATCCTCCTCCGGATCATCCGACTCGGTAAAGGCGTACCCCAAAGAAGCGGTGCCGGAAAGGGTCGGGGTAAAATCGTGTCGAACACCGGCAGTGATGGTATGTACCCGGAAGTCGGCCCTCTCCTCCCCTGGCGCAACCGGTGCGTTCTCCGAAAACTGGTGAAAGGTCAAGACATAGCCCAGATTCACCCTGGTCCCTCGTGCCACATGAATCAGGTAACCCAGATTCGCTCCCACACTGTACCGGGTCTCATCCACCTCTTCCGGAACATCGACATCGTCGAGGAGACTCTCAAAGAGCACCCCCAGAAAAGTTCGCCCTCCCAGGCGTAGCTCTGGAGCGATGCGGGCGCGATTTTCAAATGTTCTCCGCCTTCTCTGCTGACTCACCGGCCGCAGACCGGTCGGATCTTCTGTCGTCTCCACACGGAGGGTCTCTTCTTCGGTGATGACGAGCGAATCACGTAGAGTGAGGGACAGGGAAGGGGTGAGTTGCGAGGAGAAATTGAGCAAACCTCGTTGCGAAATCTGGTTCTGTTCGGAGTTTTGGCTGAACAGCTCAAAATCGGCACGATAGTTGAAATTCAGCTCTGTGGCCCGTGTCGGCACGGTGGTGAGATAGGTGATACGGATGCCCGGAGAGACGACGGTAACGAAGTCTTCTTCTTCATCGGTGGCGGTACGAAAGATATTCGTATCGTACCGCTCGCTCAGAGAAAGGAAAGGGGTCACGGTAAGGCGTTGCCCATAGGTGGTAGAGACAGAAAAAAGAAAAAGCAGGGAGAGCAGGAAAAGTACCCCAGGCAGGAGAGGTGTCTCTGCTCTCTCCTGGTGAAAGAGAAAAGGCCATTTCCGTCGAAGGGAGGATAAGAAGTCCATGGCAAACTCCATAGCAATAGGGTTTTCACAAACACCGGTCAACGACCGAAACCGCTCACCATCCTGCCCTTCCTTGATAGCCCATCCACCCCACTTTTGTCAACTCTTTTCTCCCCAAGTCGCTCCCCACCATGCTGAATGATCTATCCTCCCACCCGCACAGAGGTCGGCGCAGAATGAGAAAGGAGAAAGCGGACGATACGCTCCGCATCGTCTGATGTGACCCGCTCATGCAGGGGCAGATTGATCACCTGGGCGGCCGTTGCTTCCGACACCGGACACGATCCGAGTCGATAGCCGACCCGGGCATGGGCATGCAGGGGAATCGGGTGCAGGGGGGTCTCAAACCAGCTCCCCAGTTCGATCTGAGCACGACATGCTGCTTCCAGTGCTCTCCTC
>RFHZ01000429.1 GCA_003696125.1 Nitrospinota bacterium | reverse complement strand
CTTCTACCCAGGTGTCGAGCCGGCGTCGATGACTTCGATCACGGATTGGCATGACCCTCCCTCCCTAATGAGTAACGAGTAACGAGTGATGAGTAATGAGGACTGAGGACTGAGGACTGAGGACTGAGGATTGAGTAATGAGTGATGAGTAATGAGTAACGAGTGATGAGGACTGAGTAGGGGCGCAGCGGCGCTGCGCCCCTACCAGGCGTCCGGTGCCTGTGTGCCTCTGTGCCTTGTCTCTTTGTATCTCCGTGGTGACCAAAACGATCACCGCCGTGGATCGTAGTCCGGATTGTGCCAGACCAGAAACACCGCTTTCCCATCGCAGGACGGGTCGTTTACGTAATTCTGGATGATGCCGTGCACCGTAAAACCGCATCTGAGCTGCACGCTGACCGTGGGATCAAAGAGCTCTCCGGCAACGACCCTGGCCACGTACTCCTCCACCGGCATGGTGTCCTTGTATTGCCCATAGCCGCGGAGCAGGCCACCGGCCACGTGTCCTTTGAGGTTCAGCCGGCGGATCAGATCGCGGCGCGCCTGGTAGAGCATCCTGGCGATCCCGCGTCGGCGATACTCTGGCAGTACCCCGATATCGGCCCCGTAGAGCCAGTCCCCTTCCGGATCGTGATGGGTCAGCCAGTTGTGATCGACCGCATCGATGTAGCGATGCTCAAAGTGGGTGAAATCGACCTGGCTGGTACGGAAATCGGTGGAGCAGGCGACCACCCGGCCGGTAGAGCTCACGACGGCAAACTGTCCTTCCGGAAAACGCTGGATATGGGCGGCGTAATGGGCAGCGGTGATGATCTCATCCTCGGCCAGGGTAGGGAAACAGGCGCGTTGTATCGCTTCCAACTGCTCCACCATCTCCAGCCTGCTGTTGACCACGGTAAACGTTTCGGTCATGCCTCTGTCCCTTTGAGTCAAGATGACGGTAACTCGATCAAGTCTTCCAGTTGAGCAATGACCTGTTTGAATAGAGAGAGCTTCAGACGAGCGATTTGTTTTATAAGGAGGGATTGCTCTAACGATGCAATCGCATCAATCTTGATTTTGCTCTTGTGTCTCAACGTGCCTAACTGTTCAACATCTGTAACATCGATGATGATGGAATACGGTGCTGGTCTAAGGTTGGTAGTCAGTCCACATACAACAACATCGGCTGATTGTTGATTATAGACATCATTGGATACGATGAGGACAGGTCGGACTTTTTGCCCTGAGAGGTTAGAAAAGGGGAAAGGCACCAGCACAATATCTCTTTGCTTATAAATATTCATTCCAGACTTCATCTTCTTTGTTATCCCAGAGTTTTGTGAAAACCGCTTCTGCAGCACTTTGCAGTTGGCTACGCAACGTCCTCTCGTCATCCGGTTCTGGAATAATAACGAGAACCTCTACATCGCTGGGAAGATCGATGTCTTCGTGGAGTTCAATAATACGATTCCCTTTATATACAGCGGAAAGTGTCTTCATAGGAAAGCTCCTCCTTAACCCTCTCTATCTTCAAGAGTAGGTAGTGATACCTTGAGTGTTTGTTATGTGTCTTCTCATGACCGGGTAGTGGAATACCTTACAGGTTCTTTCAAGAATAGGATGGTTGGAACGAGAACGTCAACGGTTCCACCCACACCTCTTCCCCTGCCGCAAAGTAGTCGCGTCCCTCCTCCAGGATGATGAAGCAGTTGGCCCGCAGCAGAGAGTGGAGGATCCCGGAGCCCTGGGCCCCGGTGTTGGCCACCTGCCAGGTCTGGTCGCGGTACTGGAGAATGCCGCGTTGAAACTCTGTGCGTCCCTTCTCCTTGCGGATCGGGGCGGTGAGCCTGGCCAGGAAACGGCAGGGGGTGGGTACCCGCATCCCCATGATCTTCTGCAGTGCCGGTCGCACAAAGAGGAGGAAGACGACCACCGAGGAGACCGGGTTGCCGGGCAAGCCAAAGAAGAAGGCTTCACCGATCTTCCCGTATACCTGCGGTTTTCCCGGCTTTACCTTCACCTTCCACGCCTCCACCTGCCCGATTTCGGCCAGCACCTCG
>RFHZ01000428.1 GCA_003696125.1 Nitrospinota bacterium | reverse complement strand
GGTCATGGGGATCGGTTTTACCCCTTTCCCCTTTACCTGCAGGATGCGTTTCCCGCCAGGCAGAGAGACCTCGCGTCCTTCCAGTTGCTCCAGCAGGTCGGAGAGGTCTGTGGCCACCAGATCGATGACCCCCTGGGCCAGCGCTTCGGAAGCGGAAATAGAGACACTCTCGCGCACCGCCTTCTCTGCCCACTCCACGTTTCTACCCCGTTTTTCCGCCAGGGAGCGGATATAGGCAGCAGCATCGTTCTCCACCTTGGCCTTCATCGCCTCATCCATCTCTCCTCCCCCCAGGGCGACCGGGTGAGCAGCACCGATATTGGTACCCGGAGCCATGGCCGCCACATGGGCGGCCAGGGTGATGAAGAGGCCGGCAGAGGCGGCTCGGGCTCCGCTCGGGGCCACATAGACCACCACCGGTACCTGGGCGGAGAGGAAGGTCTTGATAATCATGCGCATCGATTTGTCCAGGCCTCCAGGGGTATCGAGCTGGATGATGACCGCCTCGGCCTGTTGCTGCTCGGCCCTGGTTACCCCGTCCACCATGTACTCGGCGGTGATCGGATTGATCACCCCTTCTACGGTGAGGACATGAACCGCTCCCGTCTCTGCAAACAGGAGGCTGTTGCTGCCGATAAGCAGGCAGAGCAATCCGATCCAGATCCCTCTTCTCCCTCCTGGCATAGCGATGTCCCGTGTCCTGTTCCTCATCTCTCTCATACATTCTGCGGGATGGATGGTCCGCGGCGGAGCTCTTTATAGGTTTCCTGCACGGCCAGCTTCAGGACACTGACGGCGGGCACACCGATGATCATCCCGGGGATATCGAAGATTTGATAGCCGATGAGAACGGCGAAGAGGACGATCAAGGGATGGAGGTTGGCCGCTTTGGCAATGAGGATAGGGATCACCAGGATGTTATCGATCAACTGGGCAACAACGATGACCAGTAAGACCATCAACACGTGAAACACAGACTGGTATTCTATGCTCGCCACCACCAGGGGGGGGATGGCTCCCAGGACCGGTCCCAGAAAGGGGATGAGGTTTAAGATGCCGGCCAGCATGCCGAACAGGATGGCATAGCGGGGACTGACCATGACCAGCCCGATGCTGACCACAATCCCCACGATGATCGCTTCTACCAGGCGTCCCCGGATGAAGGCGGCCAGTTGCAAGTTGATCTTGTAGAGCAGGAAATGGATCAGTTCAAAGTACTTATTGGGAACCAGGTTGAGCAGATTCCGCTTGATCAGCCGGCCATCCTTGAGGAGGAAGAAGGTGATGAGGGGGACGAGAAAGAGGAGGGAGATGACGCTCCGCATGGCAAAGGGGATGGCGATCAGAAAATCACGCAGCTTGGCATTGATCTTCTGTTGCGTGCCGGAGAAATCGATCGCCGCCAGCACCGGGATGCGCTCCACCGCCTTCTCCGAGTAGTGGTAGAACATCTCTGCCGCGGCTTTGGAATACTCGGGGAACTTCTGCTGGAAGGTAAAGAATTCTGTGATGAGAGGGGGGAGGAGATAGCGCAGGCTGAGGACAATGACCACAATGATACAGAGGTAGATCAGGAGGATGCTCCGCGTGCGGCTGACCCCCTTCCACTCCAGGTAGGTCACGGCCGGTTCCAGCACATACATGAGGACGATAGAGAGGAGGATGGGGAGGAAGAGATTGAGCTTGAGGAGGGTAAAGAGAAAGCCGAGGAGGAGGGTACCGAGCAGGAGGGTCACCACGACACGAAAGCGGAGAGGTGAGCCCTGAGTGATGCTCAGCTCACGACGGTCGAACATGCGGTATTCCACCTACACCTCCTCGATCGATTTCAGTGGAAACTTCATGTTCATGATCTCTTCGTTGGCCCGGTTAAGCCGGGTCCCGAGCACTTCGGCCAGGCGCAGGAGAACCTTGACTCCGGCCGCAGGGTTGCGGGCAATCAACTCCAGCAATTCTGGCCGGAAGAACCCGATCAGTTCCGTATCTTCCAGCGCTTTGGCCGAGGCGGTACGGGAGAGTTCGCCGACCAGGGCCACCTCGCCGAAGAAGTCATCCTTGCCCAGGACGGCAAGCTCGACTTCCTGTTCCTCTGTCTTTACAAAGATCTTCACGCTCCCATAGCTGATGATGTACATGCCTGCTCCCCGGTCTCCCCGTTCAAAGATCACTTCTCCGGCCCGGTAATACCTCGGGTAGACCAGCTTTTCCAGCAGGGCGAGTTCACGAGACTTGAGGTCGTGAAAGAGGGGGGAGCGCTTCAGGAGATGGCGCAGGCTATCTTCTTCCCTCTTTTTAAAGATATTTCCCCAAAAGGTGTTCCGGCTCATGGCCGCTAGCCGCCCTCACATACTAGACGTCTTCCCTTTCATCCCTGCTCCCTAAAAGGTCTTCTCCTCCCCTCCTTTCATGCTAAGGGAAATGATCCCTTTTGTCAAATCGAAAACGCCGCTTACCCCTCCTTTTTATCGGTCGGGAGGGGACTGGTGACCTCAACCCCTACC
>RFHZ01000427.1 GCA_003696125.1 Nitrospinota bacterium | reverse complement strand
GGATATAGGCATCGAGCGCGGCATCCATAAACTCCTTTCCTTTCCGCCGCCCATCTTTCTTCCCTCTGCGTCCCTTTTCTCGCATCGCTTCCCTCTTCCTGATCATCACTCTTTACGGCTCCCAGCCCCTCTGCACCTCGAACATGGCGGCAACCGCCCGGCAGTCTGGACACATGCGGAGGAGATGGCGTCGTTTCCCCTGAAAGGCATCGAGCAGGGAGTCCAGGGAGAGGAGCCTGGCCTCCACTGCTTCGAGCGCTCTCTTATTGATAAAAGGTTTCCCACACCTGGTACAGGGGATCATCTCGTCCTGGGCCACGACCTGATACTCCAGGGCATCACGCTCCAGATAGATCTCATGGCGCAGGGTGATGACCCGTTCCGGGCACGCCGTCTCACACAGTCCACACGCCACACAGGCGATGGGTTGGAGCTGGAGGGAAAAGCTCTCCTCTGCAAAACGGAAGGCGTGCACAGGACAGACATTGACACAGGAACGACACAGCGTGCAGCCAGGAGCATCGACCTCGGCCAGGGCAAAGGGATGGGGTGCGGTAAAGGTGCGGCGTCCCGGCTCTTGTCCCAACTGCTCGATAAAGACGGCTATCGCCTCCCGGATAACCTCCCGGTGATCCACCACCCCCATCGGGTGTCCATCCCGGGAAAGGGGACTGGGAGCCACGGTTTCGGCAAAGCGGGTCAAGGTAGCAATCGCTTCCCTTTCCCTCCCCTGCTCGGTCGTGATGAGTCGTAGCCGCTCCGTCCCCAGGGCAAAGGCCTCCAGGATCAAGCGACAGAAATCGTACTGCTGGTAGAAGAGCTCTCGCTCCCCATGCTGGCAGCTCTCGCAACCCAGGAAACCGACCCCGGCCGCCCCCAGGCGGAAGGCGGCCAGGACATAAGCCTGGGAAACGAAACGCAGACAGGGGACTTCGATCGGGAAGACGTTGGCCGGATAGGGGATCGACTGCTGTGCCGCCGTCTCCAGGGCCCGGTACCCCTCCTCACCGCAGTGAAAGAGAACGACCGGCCGTTCTTCTCCGTCACCGTTGGAAGGGGAGAGGAAGGCGGCAAGCCGGGAGTAAAGCTGGCGAGGAGAGGGATCGGTGAAACGGAGCGCCGAGGTGGGGCAGGCAGCGGTACAGGCTCCACACCCCTCACAGGTCATCTGATCCACCCGTATACGGAGATGGTTACGGGGATCACGGCTGATCGCATCGTACGGGCAGGCCGGGATACAGCGTCCACACGCCTCCTGATCTGCCGCCCCTCCCGCGCATATCGTCTCCTGATAGGTGACATGCACCGGTTTGAGGAAGTGGCCGATGAGCTGTTGAACCTCCTGAACGACTCTCTCCAGATCCGCCTCGCCGGGATCGACCAGCACATGGCAGCCGGTCCGCTTTTTGATCGGCGGGGCAACGGTCTGGAGGAGGATGACCACCTGAGCCGCCGGGAGGTCCTGGCGACGCGTTGTGTCTGCATATCGCTCTTCGATGGTGACCCGGAAATCCCCCAGCCGACCCCTGACCGCCACTATCTGTCCCCGTACCAGGGTATAGGGGAGTTCCTCCTTGTCTCCATCTCCCCCGGCCAGGGAAACACGCGGGGCCAGGAGCAAAAGGGGTTGGGCCACCTGATGCAGGCGAGCGGCCAGGACTAAACCCTGTGGGGTCTCGGCTCCGATCACGATGCGTTTCCCGGCGCTTAATGGATTATAGGCCGGCTCCTCCTGGGCTTCGGCCGCCTGCATGGCCCCCCGTACCAGGCGAATCGCCTTGGCCTGGGCCTGGACAGGATCTGGATGTACCCAGAAGCACCGGCTATTCAGATCGAGGAAGTGGAGGAGAGGGGGAGGAGAAAGGGCAGAAGCCAGGGACTGCGAGAAGACCCCCGGGTCTTGACAACAACTGATCAAGAGGTGATCTAACTCCTCCTGCTGGACAAAACGGGTCAGGGTGTCCAGATCAGGCTCTGGATGGGCGGAAATCTGCACACACGGCATGGACAGCGCGAGTCGCAGGGGGGCAAGGGACTCGTGTTGGCGACAATTGCAAAGGACCAATCCCCACCTGCCAGCCATAGAAGGCCTCCTCTTTTCAAAGCAGCCTATCTATATATACGGCCAACCTCGCGCCGTTTACCGCCGATCTTCTTCTGCCAGGGACTTGACGTTGATTTAAAAGTAGCCTATATTATTAGGTTAAGCTCTTTTTTTGTCAAGCCCCTTTTGCCCCAAAGGGGAAATTTTTTTTCTTTCCCTCCCCTTCCCTTCTCCAGAAAGCATTACAGCCAGAAAGAAATCCTGCTCTCCTCCTTGCTACCCGTATCGAGGCTGAGCGGTTTGACAGGGAAGCTTCAGGTGAGAAACGGGTTAAAGAGTCGCTCGATACCGAGGGTGGTGACCGGACCGTGTCCGCTGTACACGCGGACATGATCCCCCAGGGGAAGGAGCTTGCTCTTGATCCCCTGGATCTGCCTGGCATAGGCTTCCGGGGTGGGGGTTCCTCCTACCGCCCCGGCAAAGAGGATATCCCCTACCAGGGCGACCTGATCGGTACAAAAGGCGGTCCCTCCCGGGGTATGACCCGCAATCTCATAGGCGGTGAAGGTATAGGTGCCCAGGGAAAGGGTGGTACCGTCTAAAACGACATGGGTCAGGAGGGAGAGAGGATCGCAGTCCCATTGACGCCGCTCGGCGGTCCTCTGCAGGATGGGAGCCTCTTTGGGATTCCAGTAGACCGGAACCTGAAACCGCTCGACCAGCCAGGGGAGTCCACCGACATGATCGGTATGGGTGTGGGTAAGCACGAGATACTTTAAGGTCAGGTGGTGTTCCTGGAGAAAGGAGGGGAGTTCTTCTGCCACCTCCCCGATATCGAACAGGGCCGCCTCCCCGGTCTCTTCACAGGCGACGAGATAGCTGTTGGCCCCATGGGGGTGATTATCAAAGACAAAGCGCTTGATCAGCATCGATCCCTCCTCTCTTACCTCGACAAGGTGAAATTCACCGCAGACTGCGGCCTCAGCGTGCTCTGCGCTAAAATGCAAATGGAACATCGTCAAGTTATTCTGGACGGGGGAAGCGGGCTTCAAGCTGGGAGCGGATGGCATCATCCCAATAAGCATTCCACCAGTTCGTCTCCCCGAAGTCGATCCCCTCTATCTCGACGGTTGCTCCACGCAGATCGGCATTGACCAGGTTGGTCCGGCGGAAGAGGAGTCGTCGGAGAACTGCTCCCCGCAGGTTGGCCCGGTCCAGGGTGGCGTTAGAGAGATTTACCTGCTCCAGGGTAGCCTCCCGCAGGTTGACCTGACGCAGGATAGAGAGGGTACAGTCTGTACCGATGAGGAGAGCACCCCGAAAATTAGCCGACCCGGGTCGGGTACGCAGCAGGGAAGCCTGCGAGAGGTCTGCACCCTGTAGATCAGCCCCCACCAGATTGGCCCTGTGCAGATCCGCCTCTTTGAGGGAGGCGCGCTGCAGGGAGGCACGCCCCAAGATGGCCCAGTGCAGGGTGGCACGATCGAGGAGGGCTTCCTTGAAGCACGCCCCTTCGGCCAGGGTCTCTCTCAGGGAACCCTCCCGCAGATCGGCCCGGCTCAGATCCGCTTCGCGGAGATCGGCCTCGTCCAGGATGGCACCGGCCAGAGAAGCCCCTTCTAAACGGGCAGCACGCAGGCATGCCCCCCGGAGGTCTGCCCGGGACAGGTCGGCCCCCTGTAGACAGGCACCGCTCAGGTCAGCCCCACACAATCTGGCTCCCCTGAAAACGACTCCCTCGAGATGGGCCCGGGCAAGCACGGCCCCTTCCAGGTCAGCCTCCACCAGCTCTGCCTCCTCCAGATAGACTCCCACCAGGCGGCAGCGCTGGAGGGGAGCCCGTTCCCAGTGGAGTTTCTCCAGATGGAGCAGGGAGAGGTCATACCTGCTGAGGGATTCTCCCTGCCGGTGCAGGGCCTTGATTACCGCTTCTGCATTATCCATCGCCTCAGGGGGAAGCGTCTTCCGTTGCTCACTGCTCATCTGCTCTTCTCCTCTTTGCTCCCGCCAGAAAGGTGTTACCCTTTTACCGCTCCGGCCAGGCCGCGGATCAGGTACTTCTTGTATCCATGGGAACTTCCCAATAGAGACCGACTGTGGGAAAGTCATCGAAAAGGTACCGGCATTATGGCGGAGGAGCCAGAAGGAGTCAACAGAAAAAACCCTGTTGTTCAAGATCCGAATCGGCCTCTGCTTGCACTGGCTGTCCTTCCCTGGTACAATACGGGAAAACCATGGATTTTATCCCTTGAACGGAGAGACGGAACCCTGCTCCACTCTCCGTGCTCCCAGGGAGAAGGACAGATGTCTGACCAGCAGCAAGACCTTTCCATCAACCAAGCAGTTGCCGTTTCTCCTCAGGCTATCCGGGAGTTTCCTTTTCCCTGCCATCTCAGCCTGGCTCCCTTGTTTGCCCGCTGGGAGCGGGTGGTGGAAGGAAAGCAGCAGGCAAAGGCACTCCTCTTCGCGCAGATTCAGGCCGAACTGGAAAAGACACCGGCCCTGCTGGAACCGATTACCGACCTCTCTCTTATCGAGAAACACCGCGAACTGATCGATGTTCTCATGACCCTCGTCTTCCCCCCGGCCCGCTGGGAACGGGAGTACTCGGCCGCCCTCCTCCCTTTCCAACTGCGCAGTTTCTATGCCACTCCCTGTTTCCAGCGCCTTTTCCTGGCGGCAGACGGGACACTGGCCGCGCAGGCCAATCTCGATAAGGAGGCCTTATCCTGGGGACGGTTGCTGCGTGCCTATCTCTATATCGGCAGGAAATTCTATGACATCGATCTGCAGTTCGATTACCCGCTCATCTTTACCACCAAAGATCCGGCTACCGGCCTGGATCGGCACTTTAAAATCTCTTTTGATCCGCAATTCCTGGAATTGAAGCTGACCGGACCCCTTCCCCGGTTAGGGGAGGCAGAGAAGAAACGCCTGCTGGCCAACGTCACCGATCTCCACGTCTGGATGGAGCTTATCCCCCCAGAGCACTTCACCTTTTACGGCTTTACCGTGGTCACCGCCGTCGATGTGACGGATCAGGAGGTCCTCTCCTCGCTCAAGCGTGACCTGATCGAGCGGGAATCGGTGCTCTCTGCGGCCAGGTTTGCCCAGCTCCAGACCCTGCTACGTACCCTCCTGCGCCAGCCGCACCTGGTCTTGGGACTGGCCGCCATCCAGGGGGATCAGGTCTTTCTCCTCAACTACGGATGCCACATCGAGCAGAGCTGTATCTTCGCCGATTCCGCCCACTACCGGTTTTCCGATTTCCACGGGTCGGTGTACGAGCAGGCGGTACGGCAAGGGAAACCCCTGGTCATCGAGGATCTGGCCACCTATGCTCACCGCTCCTCTATCGAAGAGGAGATCCTCCGGCAGGGGATCCGGAACATGGTGGTCGCTCCCCTGTACTACCAGGACGAGCTGATCGGCATGCTGGAGCTCGGCTCCCCCCATCCGGGAGAGCTAAACGCGATCAATGTGCTCAAGCTGCAGGAGGTGCTTCCCCTCTTCTCCATGGCCATCAAGCGGAGCATAGAGGAACTCAACACCCGGGTACAGGCCATCATCAAAGAGCAGTGCACCGCCATTCATCCGGTGGTCGAATGGCGCTTCCAACAGGCTGCCCTCAACTTCCTCGCCCGGCAAAAGGCTGGTCGGGGCGGGGAGATGGAGCCGATCGTCTTTGATGAGGTCTACCCGCTTTACGGTGTCTCCGATATCCGCGGGTCCTCGACCCAGCGCAATGCGGCGATTCAAGGGGACCTGGTCGAGCATCTAAAACTTGCCCGCGCCATCATCCGGCTGGCCCGTACCCACCGTCCCCTCCCCTTTCTGGATGAGCTGATCTACCGGATCGACAAGCATATCACCCAGATCGAGTCCGGGCTGAGTTCCGGAGATGAGCTGGCTACTCTCGACTTCTTACGGCGTGATGTGGAGCCGCTTTTCCCTCATCTCCAGGAATTTGGAGCGGATGTACAGGCGCAGATCGACGCGTATCGTCACGTCTTAGATCCAGAACGAGGCACTCTCTATCGCCGGCGCAAGGATTTTGAGGAGAGTGTGACCCTGATCAACGAGACCATTGCCACCCACCTGGAAAGGGCAGAGGAGAAGGCGCAGGCCATGTTTCCCCACTACTTCGAAAAGCACAAGAGTGATGGGGTCGAGTATGGCATCTATATCGGGGGCTCCCTGGTACCGGATGGGAAGTTCGATCGCCTCTACCTGCGGAACATTCGCCTCTGGCAACTCCTGGTCATGTGCGAGATCGCCAGCAAAACGGAACAGCTAAAAGGACAACTCAAGGTCCCGTTAGAAACCGCTCACCTGATCCTGGTGCAGGATACCCCCCTCTCCATCCGCTTCCGCTTTGACGAGAAGCGGTTCGATGTGGATGGCACCTACAATATCCGGTACGAGATCATGAAGAAGCGGATCGATAAGGCCAGGATCCGGGGCAGGGCGGAGCGGTTGACGCAGCCAGGGAAGATCGCCATCGTCTACTCGCAAAGCAAAGAAGCGCTGGAGTACCGGGAATATATCGAGTACCTGCAGTCACTCGGGTACATAACAGAGAGTGTAGAAGAGGTCGATCTGGAGGACCTGCAGGGTATTCAGGGACTGAAGGCACTCCGGGTTACCGTGCACACCCGGCTTCCGGACCAGGCACTCTCTCCTGAGGAGATCAGGGAAGCGGTACAGTCCCTGCCCTGATTCCCGGAGGATCGACCCGAAAACCCAAAAGGGGGAAGAAGGGCATGAGCTATACCCCCTACTCCATCTCCTGGAACCTGACCCAACGCTGTAGTCTCTTCTGTGCACACTGCTACCTGAGCGCCTGGGGGAAGGGAGAGAGCGCTCAGGAGCTCTCCACGGCCGAGTGTCGCCGGATCATCGACGACATCGCCCGGGTCAACCCGCAGGTCTTCCTGATCCTCACCGGTGGTGAACCGTTGCTGCGCCACGACCTCTTCGAGCTGGCCGCGTATGCCACGGAGAAGCGGTTCACCGTGGTCCTGGGCACCAGTGGCGTCCTGTTGCGGGAAAGAGAGGCCCGGCTCATGCGCCAGCATGGGATCGTGGGAGCCTCTATCAGTCTCGACTCCACCGATCCCCACAAACACGACACGTTTCGACGTCTTCCCGGTGCCTGGCAGAAGGCGATCAATGCCATGGAAGTGCTCCAGGCCGAAGGGCTCGACTTCTCCATCCACATGACGGTGACCGACTGGAACGTGAGGGAAATCCCGGCCATGATCGAGCTGGCCAGGGAGAAGGGGGCCAGGGCCCTCAACTTCTTCTTCCTGGTGCGCACCGGACGAGGCGAGAAGCTCACCGACATCTCTGCCCTCCAGTACGAGCAGATCCTGACCTACCTGGCCCGGGTACAGGGGGTGGGAGAGGAGAAGAGACAGCCGTCCTCACCGGGAGATCCATGGGCTCTGCCGGTGAAAAGGACAGATACCCTGCTGATTCGTGCCAAGTGTGCTCCCCACTTCCGCCGTATCCTGTGGGAGCGGGACCCCACATCTCCACTGCTGAAAAATTTTGCCCATGGCTCCTGTCCGGCCGGCAGGTACTACTGTCGCATCACCCCTACCGGAGAGGTGACCCCCTGCCCGTACATGCCGTTGCCGGTAGGGAACCTGCGCGAGGCCTCTTTCCCGGAGCTGTGGGAGCAGGCCAGGGTATTCCAGGATCTGCGAGCGCTGAAGCTGAGCGGACGCTGTGGGGACTGTGAGTTCCGGAAGATCTGCGGGGGATGCCGGTGCCGGGCCTATGCCACCTACGGGGATTACCTGGCCGAGGACCCGGCCTGTGCCTACCAGCCTGGACGGTACGGAGGAACCCTGATCGACCTTCCCCCTGAGCAGACCTTTGGGCAGGAGGTCTCCTGCCAGCTCCAGTGGGATGAAGCAGCCCGCAGGCGCCTGGAAGCGATCCCCTTCTTTGCCCGGGGCATGGTGGC